>NZ_JASHHB010000005.1:0-168798 GCF_047460035.1 Streptococcus mitis
TGTTTTTTTCATTGTTCAGTACTACAACCTTAGTTGTAGTGCCCTGCACATTGGTTCGTCTTGTTCAGTTTTCAAAGGTCTTTGTCACTCGCTTCTCTCAAGCGACAACTATATTAGTATATCACAGTCGCTTTTGCTTGTCAACACTTTTTTGAAACTTTTTTAATCTTTTTTTCATCAAGTGTTCCATCTGCAACATACCATAGTCCGTACGGGATTCGAACCCGTGTTACCGCCGTGAAAAGGCGGTGTCTTAACCCCTTGACCAACGGACCAGAGCTGTTATTTTCAACTCTTACTATTATACAGACTTTTCAAACTTTGTCAACTACTTTTTCTGTTTTTTTCAAATTAAGTAAAAAGAGCCAGAATTATACTGACTCTTCTATTGATTATTAAACTTAGAAGCACGTTCTTCTCCCCACCAATATGGGATTAGTTCTGCGACTTTCACCGTCTTTCTTGTATCGTAGTCCATCATGAATTCTGCATCTTTATTTTCAGCGTTCAACTCTAAGAGGAACTCTCTGCATGCGCCACAAGGCATACCCGAACTTCCACCATAAGGTGGTTGCTCTCGAAAGGCTAATACTTTTTTAACCTTAGTTTGTCCTGAAAATTGGTACATATTGAAGAGAGCCGCCCGCTCTGCGCAGAGATGGAAAACACCACAGGTTCCCTCCATACAGAAACCTGTAAATATTTGTCCATCTTCTGCTTCTACTGCGGCCACAACATGGTTAGCGTAAACAAAATCAGATACTTCATGTGGATCGTATAGCTTCTGTGCTTCTTCGTACATCTTTTCCCAGATGTCCATTGTTGCATCCTTTTTATTTAGAGATTTCTTTTAGCATGTTTTCGATATGCTGGATTGATTTTTCACGGCCTAACAAGAAGATAGTATCTGGCAATTCTGGTCCATGCATTTCACCTGAAACTGCGATGCGAATTGGCATGAAGAGATTTTTCCCTTTGATACCTGTTTCTTTTTGAACAGCTTTGATTTGTGGGAAGATATTCTCTGTTACAAATTCATCATCTGTCATCGCTTCAAGTTTTGCTTTGAAGGCTTCAAGAACTGTTGGGACTGTTTCTCCCGCCATGACTTCGCGCTCTGCTTCTGTCAATTCTGGAAAATCTGAGAAGAAGAGATCTGTCAATGGGATAATCTCATCTACTGATTTCATTTGTGGTTTATAGAGCTCAACTAATTTTTCAGCCTTGTCAGTTAAACGGCCTGCTTCCTCTAAGAATGGTTTTGCCATTTCAAAGATAGTTTCTAGGTCTGCATTCTTGATATAATCATTGCTCATCCAGTCGAGTTTTTTCTGGTCAAAGGCTGCTGGAGACTTGCTCAGGCGGTTTTCATCGAAAAGTTTAATGAGTTCTTCACGAGAGAAGATTTCATCTTCGCCACCTGGGTTCCAACCAAGAAGAGCAATAAAGTTAAAGACTGCTTCTGGTAAATAACCTTTTTTACGGTAGTCTTCGATAAACTGAAGGGTGTTGGTGTCACGTTTAGACAATTTTTTCCCAGTTTCAGAGTTGATAATCAAGGTCATATGACCGAACTCTGGAGCTTCCCAACCAAGTGCTTCATAGACCATAAGCTGTTTTGGTGTATTAGCAATGTGGTCATCTCCACGGATTACGTGAGAAATTTGCATATCATGGTCATCGATGACAACGGCAAAGTTGTAAGTTGGGTAACCGTCTTTCTTTTGGATAACCCAGTCACCACCAATATTGCCACCTTCAAATTCGATATCACCTTTAACCATATCATGCCACTTGTAGATACCTGACTCATTGACCGCCAAACGAACTGTTGGAATGATACCAGCTGCTTCACGTTCTGCGATGTAAGCTGCTTTTTCTTCTTCACTCATACCAAGGTATTCGTTAATGTAGCGAGGTGTTTCACCAGCTGCTTCTTGGCGTTCGCGTTCAGTTGCCAACTCTTCTTCTGTAACGTAAGATTTGTAGGCTTTTCCTTCAACTAGCAATTGATCGATGAATTTTTGATACAAGTCCAAACGCTCAGACTGGCGGTAATTTTCATGTGTTTCTGGGCTTTCATCCCAATCCATACCTAACCAACGAAGGTTTTCAAGTTGTGAACGTTCACCATCTTCGACATGGCGTTTACGGTCAGTATCTTCGATACGGATAATAAAAGTTCCACCATGATGACGTGCGTAAAGGTAGTTGAACAATGCTGTACGGGCATTCCCGATGTGTAGTAGTCCTGTTGGACTTGGTGCGTAACGTACGCGGATATCTTTTGACATAGTTTCTCCTATAAAGTCTCTAGGCGTCTGCCTTTTTGCTCTCTATATTATATCACAAGTCTTGGCTGAGGCCAATTTCTATGGATAAAGAGAGTAAAAAGAGTGGACAAGCCACTCTTTTCTTCTATTATAGACGTGCGTTAAGTTCTTTGCTCAATTCTTCAAATCCTGGTTTTCCAAGAAGGGCAAACATGTTACGTTTGTAAGCTTCAACACCTGGTTGGTCAAATGGGTTGATAGCATTCAAGTAACCTGAAAGAGCGATAGCCAATTCGAAGAAGTAGATTGTGTAACCAAGAGTGAAAGCATCTTGCTCTGGAAGAGTCACGTACATGTTTGGTACATCACCGTCTGTGTGGGCAAGAAGAACACCGTCAGTTGCTTTTTTGTTTACAAAGTCAACGTCTTTTCCTTGAAGGTAACCAAGTCCATCAAGGTCTTCTTCCAAGCTAGGGATAATCACGTTTTTACGAGGTTTGTCAACACGGACAACTGTTTCAAACATGATACGAGTTCCTTCTTGGATAAATTGACCAAGTGAGTGCAAGTCAGTTGAGAAGTTGGCTGAAGTTGGGTAGATACCTTTTTGGTCTTTTCCTTCTGATTCACCAGCCAATTGTTTCCACCATTCTGAGAAGTATTGAAGTGATGGCTCGTAGTTTACCAAGATCTCAGTTGCATAGCCTTTACGGTAAAGGATGTTACGAACTGCTGCGTATTGGTAAGCTTCGTTTTCAGAGATTTTATCTGAAGTGTAGTCTTTGCGAGCTGCATTCGCACCTTCCATAAGGGCTTTGATGTCAGCTCCTGATGCTGCGATTGGAAGCAAACCAACGGCTGTCAATACTGAGAAGCGTCCACCGATATCATCTGGAACAACAAATGTTTCCCAACCGTTAGCATCTGCTTCAACCTTAACAGCGCCTTTTTGGCGGTCAGTTGTTGCATAGATACGTTTGTTTGCTTCTTCTTGACCGTATTTCTTAACCAAAAGTTCTTTGAAGACACGGAAAGCGATAGCTGGTTCAGTTGTTGTACCTGATTTAGAAATCACGTTTACCGAGAAGTCTTTGTCAGCTACGTACTCTACCAAGTCAGCAAGGTAAGTAGATGAGATTGAGTTTCCTGCGTAAAGGATTTGTGGAGCCTTGCGTTCTTCTTTTGTTTGCAAGTTTGCAAAGTGGTGGTTCAAGAAGTCGATTGCTGCTTTCGCACCAAGGTAAGATCCACCGATACCGATTACAACCAAAACATCGCTGTCTGATTTGATTTGCTCAGCAGCTTTCAAGATGCGGTCAAATTCTTCGCGGTCATAGTTTTCAGGAAGGTCCAACCATCCCAAGAAGTCGCTACCAGCACCAGTTCCTTTACGGATCAATTCATCTGCTGCTGTTACTTGTGATTGCATGTATTCCACTTCATGTGGTGCAACAAATTTGTCTAAAACTTTTGAATAATCAAATTTAATATGTGACATGTTATTCCTCCAATATTTCTTCTTTTCTATCATAACGCTTACCTTCGTTTTTTTCAAGTTTTTTGTCGAATTTCTCCAATTTTTATCAGAATTCAAACGTTTGCGTAAAAATCCCACATTCCAAAAATTTTGAAAAAATAAAAGAAAGAACGACTAGATGTTCCAGTCGTTACAGTTCATTCAATAAATACTCAAATAATTCTAAATTGCCATCTTCTTCATTAACCAGAAACTCTGGATGCCACTGCAAACCAATAATGCGGTGCTCATCGATAGACTCAATCGCTTCGATGGTCTGGTCTCTTGGGTCAATAGCAGTTACACGGAAATTAGGTGCCAAATCTTTAATACTCTGACGATGAACGGAATTAACTTGACTTTCTTTTCCAAATAACTTAGCCACCACACTTCCTTCTACTGTCTCAATAGAATGAGATGTCCCGAAAGGTAGTCCTTGCCAGTGGCCTTCGATTTCTTGATTGAGAGTTCCCCCAAAGGCAACATTGACAAGTTGGACACCGCGACAGATTGCCATGATTGGTTTATTCTGACGAAGCGCTTCTTTCAAGAGCGCCAATTCAAATTCGTCACGCACTAGGTTGTAATCATCACTCTCGATGGTCTTTTTCTCTCCATAAAACTGAGGATGGACATTTTGACCGCCTGTCAAGATAAGTTTGTCAATCATTTCTACATAATCGCGAACAACTGACTCATCACCAACAGGAATGACTAAAGGGAGACCACCGACTTGACGAATGCTCTCTGCGAATCTACAAGATACAGATGAATGAATGTTTTTGCCCTCTGCGTCTACGGGACATAGATTTGCAGCAACTCCTACAACCGTTCTAGCCATGATGCCTCTCCTTTCGAATGTTAACGATAGTCTTATCATATCACTCAAAATGACTTTCGTCTAATATGTTTTTTTTAAGGCTGTGATAAATATTTTTTATGGACAAGAAAAAGCTGCCCAAGGGGACAACTTTTTTCTTATTCAAAAACAAATTGATTGTGATAGAGTTCTGAATAGAAGCCACCCAGTTTCAAGAGTTCATGGTGGCTACCGCGTTCAATGACTTCTCCATCTTTAAGGACAATAATCTGGTCTGCATTGAGGATAGTCTTCAAACGATGGGCAATGACGAAACTAGTTCTGCCTGCTACAACCGCCTCCATGGCATGCTGAATCTTGCTTTCTGTCACAGTATCTACGTTCGAAGTGGCTTCATCGAGAATGAGAACCTCTGGATCTGTCATCAGGGTTCGAGCGATAGAAATCAATTGCTTTTGTCCTGTCGAGAAGATGCTCTGGTCATCATCTATAAGAGTATCGTACTTATCAGGCAAGCTTTCGATGTAGTCGTGAATATGGGTTGCCTTGGCTGCTGCCTCAACCATTTCTTGACTAGCATCTGGCACACCAAAACGGATATTGTCTCGAATCGTTCCGCTAAACAAGACCGAATCTTGCAAGACAATTCCCACCTTGCTTCTGAGACTATCTAAATCATAGTCACGGATGTCTTTACCGTCAAAATAAATCCCACCAGCATTAACATCATAAAAGCGATTGATGAGGTTCATAATAGTCGTTTTCCCTGACCCAGTCGGACCAACAACCGCTGTCATCTGGCCTTTAGGAGCAGAAATGCTGACATCTTTCAAAATGGGTTTATCAGGCAAGTATGAAAAATCAATATGACTAATTTCAACACCTTCTTGCAACTGAGTGAAGGTCGGAGCATTTTTAGGTCGAATTTCTTCCTCTGCATCAAACATTTCCTGAATCCGTTCAGCACCTGTAAAGGCTAACTGAAGGCTTCCCCAACTTGCCGCAACTTGAATAATAGGCTGGTAGTACTGCTGTGAAAATTGGGCAAACATAACAATCAAACCTAGGGCTGTACTTGTTTCAATAGACTTATCATTCAAAAGTACAGCTGAACCAGCAAAGATGACGATGGCTGTGTTGACCAGACTCATCCCATTCATGACAGGGAAAAGAATTCCTGAGAACATTCTTCCTTTAAAGGTTGCCTTGCGCACGCGCTCATTTTGTTCAAGAAATCCTGCCATCATATCCTCTTGAATACCTTGCACAATCACGGCTTTTTGACCTGAGATACTTTCATCCATATAGGCATTGAGCTTCCCTACCTCTTTCTGCTGGAGGTTGGTATATTTCCGTGCCATTTTCACGATAAAAATCAGCATGAGAAAGGCCACTGGTGTACTGGCAATAGTGATGAGGGCCAGCGTCACATTTCTCGAAAACATGACAAGAATCAGACCAATGTATAGAACGATGTTGCTCATGACCTGAATCAAGCTTTCGTTAAAAGCTTGGAGGATATTATCCAAATCACTGGTAAAACGAGACAGGATATCGCCATCTTGTCGGCGGTCAAAGAAAGAAACAGTCAACCGAGCAAGCTTGCCAAAGAGGCCTTTGCGCATCTCGTTGGTCGATTCTGCAATCACGCGCGTCATGAGACACATGTATATCACACTGGAGATAAATAGAACCAAAACTAGCAGACCAAGATTGACCATGATTCCTGATAGGCTTTGCCAAACAAGTTCTGGATTGCCATTTTGATAAGCTTGAACTAAATTAGCTAGCTGCGTCACTGCTTGTCCAGAAAAGACCGGAAAGAGGGCTTGGGCAAGAGTTGCCAGAACAATCATCAGGATAACAACTACAAATGATAACTTATAGACTTTAAAATAATTCCAAAAAAATTGAACTGTCTTCATTTTACTCCTCCTTTCCTTTCTGTGTTTCATAGATTTCACGGTAAACGGCATTGTTGGTAACCAAGTCTGCATGCGTACCTTGACCAATCAATCGTCCTTGATCTAGAACCAAGATTTTATCTGCATGAACAACCGAGCTAATCTTTTGAGCGATGATAATGGTTGTTGTTCCCTTCAAGTCCTTATTCAAGGCTTCTTGGACCAGGCGCTCTGACTTGGCATCCAAGGCCGAGGTTGAATCGTCAAAAATCAGAATACGCGGATTGCTGACAATTCCACGAGCAATCGACATCCTTTGCTTTTGCCCACCAGAGAAATTGGTTCCCCTTTCCTCAACTGGACTTTCAAAGGTTTTCTCCATACGATGAATGAATTCACTAGCCTGGGCAATATTAGCTGCGCGTTCCATTTCAAATAGAGTAGCATCTCCCTTACCCTGTCTCAAGTTGTCTGCAATCGTTCCACTGAAGAGAATGGCACGTTGAAGAACGATAGAAACTGTTTTACGCAGGGTTCCTTCACTCACTTCGCGAATATCCTTGCCTCCGATTTTGATAGCCCCTTCCTGTGGGTCAAAGAGACGTGGAATCAATTGAGCCAAGGTTGATTTTCCTGCACCAGTCGCTCCAACTACACCAACCATTTGACCAGGTTCAATAGTAAAGCTCACATCTTTCAGCATCGGTTCCTTGTCCATTGGATAGGTAAAGGTCACATTTTCAAAGCTAAGACTTCCGACCAACTCTTCATCTGGGACTTCCTTGAAGGTCATGGCTGGCTCTGCGTCAAGAATTTCTCGAATACGACGCATAGAAATCATAGCACGACTGACAGAATTTCCCAAAAATCCAACCATGACAATGGTAAAGATAATCTGGCTTAGGTAATTGACAAAGGAAGCAATGGAGCCAACAACTGACGGATCCGACTGAACCATTCCTGCAACTAGCCAAATAGAGAGGAAAACCGTCCCGTAGCCGACTAACATCATAAAGGGTTCCACTACTGAAAAGGCATAACCAATGTAAAGGTTTTGACCAAGAAGCTCGTCTGAGACCTCTGTAAACTTAGCAAACTGCTCTTTTTCTTGGACAAAGGACTTGACCACGCGAACGCCACGCAGATTTTCCTTGGCAATGGCATTGATGCGTTCAAGCAGGGTTTGAAACTTGGCAAAACGAGGCCCCATCATTCCCATCATGACAGCAGTCAAACCAAAAATCAAGACTACCATGAGAACAATCACCCACCACAGTGAAGGTAAGGTTTGAACCGCCAGGATAAACGAACCGATGAATAAGAGGGGAAGTCTGAAAAGAATTTGGAAGGTCATCATGACGACGTTCTGAATCTGGTTGATATCATTTGTCATTCGAACGACTAGATTTCCCGCATTAAATTGTTCAATATTGGCATAAGAAAAGGTTTGGATTTTACGGAAGGCATCCTCTCGAAGGTCAGATGAAACTCCTTGGGCAATATAGGCTGCAAGGACAACATTGAGGCCACCAGCAACCAGACCGACCACGGCCACACCAATCAACCAAGCCCCGATACTATAAATAGCTTCATATTTTCCAGTAAGGAGGGCGTCTAAGACTTCCTGCAGATAACGCGGTTGCAAAAGTGAACTAGCAACCATCAAGCCTGTCATCAGGAGCGAAGCCAAGGCCTGCCACTTGTAGGTTTTTATTTTCTGAATCAGCATACTTTCTCCTTAAAAAATAGACAAAAGGGAGCGACAATGTGTCAGCTCCTTCTCATTCTGTTTGTGTGATGTTATTCTAGCAAAAAAGTGGGGACTTGTCAAAGAAGTATCCTTGATACAGCTAGAATGATCAGCAATTCTTGGATTTATAGTTTCTGTTTTAACTCTACTAAGACATTCATAGCCTGCATAGGTGTCATGTTGTAAATGTCCAGTTTAGATAATTCTGCTAGGATAGGATGTTCTTCTGCCCTATCAAAGAGTGAAATTTGTTCTGAGACGGAACTTGTTTGCCTCATTGGAGCAGGACTTTCTGTATCCTGACTCTCTAACTGAGTCAAAATCTTATCCGCCCTTGCTAAAAGGTCTGCTGGTAAGCCAGCAATCTTGGCAACATGGATACCGTAGGATTTATCAGCTGGACCTGGTTCAATCTTGTGAAGGAAGGTAACCTGCCCATCCTGCTCCAAAGTTGCCACGTGGACATTGACCAAATGTTGTAAACTAGACTCCAGACTAGTCAACTCATGGTAGTGGGTCGCAAAGAGGGTCTTGGCTCCTATGTGCTCATGGATGTATTCGATGATGGACTGAGCAAGAGCCATCCCGTCATAAGTTGCAGTTCCACGACCTAACTCATCAAAAAGAATCAAGGAATTTTTGGTCGCATGCGAAATGGCATTGTTAGCCTCCATCATCTCTACCATGAAGGTTGATTGACCTGAAACCAAGTCATCTGCTGCTCCGATACGGGTAAAAATCGCATCAAAAATCGGTAAATGGGCGCTTTCTGCTGGCACATAAGACCCCATCTGGGCCATAACCGCCGTCATGGCTAACTGACGCATATAGGTTGACTTTCCGCTCATGTTGGGCCCTGTAATCAGTTGAATACTGGTATCTTCTGCCATCTGAATCGTATTTGGAATATAGGTCTGAGCCCCCATAACCTTTTCAACGACAGCATGACGCCCTTTCTGGATATCAATTCGCGAATCATCTCCGAATTCAGGTCGAATCAAATGCTGGGTTTCAGCCACAACTGCTAGACTCTGTAAGACATCAACTGTCGCAATTCCTTGGGCTAGAGCTTGTAAACGTTGGATGTACTTGCTGACCTCTTCACGAATACGCATAAAAATTTCATACTCTAGGTTAGCTGACTTCTCACGCGCCTCCAGCATATCTCCCTCGATACGGGCTAATTCTTCGGTTCCAAAGCGTTCCGAGTTTTTCAGCGTCGCCTTGCGGAAAAAGTGAGCGGGCACATTTCCCAGTTGAGAATTGGTCACATGGAAATAGTAGCCATCCTTTTTATTGTAGTCAATCTTGAGCGTGCTGATACCAGAATTTTCTCGCTCCTTAGCCTCAATCTCAGCAATCCAGCTAGTCCCTTCTCTGAGAACGCGACGGTACTTGTCTAAAGTCTCATCAAATCCAGTCCGAATGATTCCTCCATCTGTAATCACATGAGGAGCTTCAGGAGCAATCGCTGCGCTAATCAAACTCTCCAACTCAGGGATTCCATCCAATTGTGCGATGAGATAAGCTAGAGCAGGTTGCTCCATCCCTTCTAAAATCGCACGAATCCGTGGCACACTGGATAAGGTGGTCGCCAACTGCAAGAGATCCTTGGGATTGGTTTTACCAAAAGAAACACGACTAGCCAAGCGTTCGATATCATAGACACCCTTGAGACTGTCTGTCAAATCACTACGCTCAAAGAAATGGTCGAGGAAGACCTGCACCACTTCTTGACGTTGGACGATTCGTTCCTTATCAATCAAGGGACGATGGATCCAAGACCGCAAGAGCCGCATTCCCATAGCCGTCTTGGTTTCATCCAAAAGCCAGAAAAGACTACCTTGCTTCTTTCCTGAACGAGCATTCTCAACCAAATCCAGACTAGCCTTGGTCGCATAATCCATCTGCAAGAAATCCTTGATTTCATAGCGGATAACAGGCTTGAGGTGGTTCAATTCCCTCATCTGAGTTCGATGAACATACTGGAGCAATTTACTAGATGCCGCTTGCTCCACAGATGCCAATCGTGAATCCAGTAAATGAAGGTCTTCAAAGCCTTCTTTTTCATATGAAAGCACCAGATTCATCTGACGACTGAGGATTTGTTCTTCTTCCTCAGACAAGTCATAACCCAGCACCACTTCTCGCGCCTTGAGATTACGGATTTCCCCACAAACCAGCGTGAAATCCAAAAGACCTGTCACATAAAAGTCACCCGTCACCAGGTCCATATAAGCTAAGCCAAATTGATTGCCATCTCGATCTATAGCAACCAAGAAGTTGTTCTGACTGTCTGGCTTACTGCTATCGACCACTGTCCCTGGCGTAATGACCTGAACAACCTCTCGTTTCACAACCCCAACTGCTTGTTTAGGATCTTCCATCTGCTCTGCGATAGCTACCTTATAGCCCTGCTCAATCAAGACATCGATATACTGCTGGGCAGAATGATAGGGGACACCCGCCATAGGAATCGGATTGTCGGCATTCTTGTTGCGACTCGTTAAGGAAATTTCCAGAATCTGCGCAGCATTGACCGCATCCTCATAAAATAATTCATAAAAATCACCCATCCGAAAGAGCAAAAACGCATCTGGATATTGCTTTTTAATATCCACATACTGTTGCATGCCGGGTGATAGCTTCTCTGTCGCCATTTTCCGTCTCTCCTTGTCAAAAATAAGTCTTGAGAGCGACTCTCAAGACCTTACTTATCTTTCATCAAATCTAGCAAACGATCTTCCATGAGTTTGGCAACGTGCTGGTCTCGACAAATAACCAATAAGGTATTGGCACCAGCAACTGTTCCTAAAATCCATTCATCCTTGTTTGCATCTACAATATTTGCCAAAACAGAGGCTTCTCCCAATTTGGTATGAAGTACCAAGGTAAACTCTGCTCTTGCAACACCTTCTAAATGATGAGACAAAAATTCAACCAAATCAATCTTTTCTGTCTCATTTGCTAGTACATAATACACCATATCATTTTTCTTGACCTTGGTCAAGCCGATTTCGCGCAAATCACGAGACAGGGTTGTCTGCGTCACAAAAACATTGTGCGCCTCCAACCGATCTTGAATTTCTTTTTGTGTACTTAATTTCTCCTCAGTAATCATTTTTTTTATTAACTGATGACGATCTCTTTTTCTCATAAAATCCTCTTATATGCATATTTATAACTAATTTTATAACTATATTATACCAAAAAAATAGGAGATTTCAAAAATTTTTTCTTCTTTCTTTAAAATTGTGATAAAATAGTAGAAAAGTCCAAAAAGGAGCTCTTAATGAATACAAAAGAATTGATTGCTAGCGAGTTGGCTAGCGTCATTGATAGCCTGGACCAAGAGGCTATTTTAAATTTACTGGAAACCCCTAAAAACTCAGAAATGGGAGACATCGCTTTCCCTGCTTTTTCACTTGCAAAAGTCGAACGTAAAGCACCTCAAATGATTGCTGCTGAACTGGCTGAAAAAATTGACAGCCAAGCCTTTGAAAAGGTTGTTGCAACAGGACCTTACGTTAACTTTTTCCTTGATAAATCTGCCATTTCTGCTCAAGTATTGCAAGCTGTTATCACTGAAAAAGAACATTATGCTGACCAAACTATTGGCAAACAAGAAAATGTTGTTATCGACATGTCTAGTCCCAATATCGCTAAACCATTTTCTATTGGCCACCTACGCTCAACTGTTATCGGAGATAGCTTATCACATATTTTCCAAAAAATCGGTTATCAAACGGTCAAGGTCAACCACTTGGGAGACTGGGGTAAACAGTTTGGGATGCTGATTGTTGCCTACAAAAAATGGGGAGACGAAGAAGCTGTAAAAGCTCATCCAATCGATGAACTTCTTAAACTCTATGTCCGCATCAATGCTGAAGCTGAAAACGACCCTAGCTTGGATGAAGAAGCACGCGAATGGTTCCGTAAACTTGAAAATGGAGACGAGGAAGCTCTCGCACTTTGGCAATGGTTCCGTGATGAAAGTTTGGTGGAATTTAACCGCCTCTACAATGAATTGCAGGTTGAATTTGACAGCTACAATGGAGAAGCCTTCTACAACGATAAGATGGATGCAGTTGTAGACATTCTTTCTGAAAAAGGCCTTCTTGTTGAATCAGAAGGTGCCCAAGTTGTGAATCTTGAGAAATATGGAATTGAACATCCAGCCCTTATCAAAAAATCTGATGGTGCAACTCTCTACATCACACGTGACTTGGCTGCAGCTCTTTACCGTAAAAACGAATACCAATTTGCTAAATCTATCTACGTAGTTGGTCAAGAGCAATCTGCCCACTTTAAACAGCTCAAAGCTGTCTTGCAAGAGATGGGCTACAATTGGAGTGACGACATTACTCACGTTCCTTTTGGTTTAGTTACAAAAGAAGGGAAAAAACTCTCTACTCGTAAAGGGAATGTCATCTTGCTAGAGCCTACTGTTGCAGAGGCCGTTAGTCGTGCCAAAGCCCAAATTGAAGCAAAAAATCCTGAACTTGAAAACAAAGACCAGGTAGCACATGCTGTTGGGGTTGGAGCCATTAAATTCTATGACCTCAAGACCGACCGTACAAATGGATACGACTTCGACCTAGAAGCTATGGTATCCTTCGAGGGTGAAACTGGACCTTATGTTCAATACGCCTACGCTCGTATCCAATCTATCTTACGCAAAGCGGATTTCAAACCAGAAACAGTTGGCAACTATAGCTTGAATGATGCTGAAAGTTGGGAAATCATCAAACTAATCCAAGACTTCCCACGTATTATCAACCGTGCGGCGGATAACTTTGAACCTTCTATCATTGCTAAATTTGCAATTAGCCTGGCTCAAGCCTTCAACAAGTACTATGCACATACACGTATCTTGGATGATAGCCCAGAACGCGACAGCCGTCTAGCTCTCAGCTACGCAACTGCAGTCGTTCTCAAAGAAGCCCTTCGCTTGCTTGGAGTAGAAGCGCCAGAGAAGATGTAAATCGTTACAAGAGACTGGAACTAAAGTTCCTAGTCTCTTGACGGCAATCGCTATATGGCGAATTGCTTAAACGCTTCACTAATTCACCAAACCAAATAATATCGATTTGGTTTGGTTCATGTCGTAATCTTCAAGTTACTTGATTGTAAAACAGTCTAAGTAACTAAGACCAAATCCTATACGTAATTAGGTTTATAGGTCTATCAAAAATCTTATCAAGTTTTGCTGACTTGTTCTGCTATTTTAGATCCACTAAATCGATTTATTCACTATTACTTCTTTATCATACAGGGAGATATTCTATGAGCCAATATGCTTATATCCTAGTTGTAATTAGCTTGGTGTTCCTTTTTCTGCTCAATAAGTACGAGAAGGAGAGACTGCAAAAACTCTACCAAGAACAACTTTTAAAGGATGAAACATTCAGGTCTAACATCAAAGAGAAAATTCACACGACTGAAAATATCAATGATGTCATTGCTTACATCAATAAAACTTATCATCTGGGAATGTTGCTATCAAAAGACATTACAGATCAATTGAAATAAACCGAGCTATTCTTTTAACGAATATCAAAACCGAGCCTGAGAGTTTAATACTTAGGCTCGGTTTTTGTATATTTTTCAAGCAACAAAGCCACCACTCCCTAGCAATGCAAGTGCAAAATCCCCTAGAATGTGATAAAATAAAAAGAGAACTCTATCAAGGAGGAAAACATGGAAAAACAAACCGTCGCCGTCTTGGGGCCTGGTTCTTGGGGAACTGCCCTTTCACAAGTCTTAAATGACAATGGACACGAGGTACGTATTTGGGGAAATCTTCCCGAGCAAATCAATGAAATTAATACCTATCATACTAACAAGCACTACTTTAAAGATGTCGTTCTAGATGAAAATATCATTGCCTACACTGACTTAGCAGAGGCATTAAAAGATGTAGATGCGATTTTGTTTGTTGTCCCAACAAAAGTGACACGACTTGTTGCCCAACAAGTTGCAAAAACCTTAGACCATAAGGCTATCATCATGCACGCATCAAAGGGATTAGAGCCTGATAGCCATAAACGATTATCAACTATCCTTGAAGAAGAAATTCCTGAACATCTCCGCAGTGATATTGTCGTTGTTTCAGGACCTAGTCATGCGGAAGAAACCATTGTACGTGACCTGACTTTAATCACTGCTGCTTCTAAAGATTTACAAACAGCTCAATATGTTCAGGAACTCTTTAGTAATCACTACTTTCGACTTTATACCAATACGGATGTTATCGGAGTTGAAACTGCTGGTGCTCTTAAAAATATTATTGCTGTCGGTGCTGGAGCTTTACATGGTTTGGGATTTGGTGACAATGCCAAGGCAGCCATCATCGCTCGAGGCTTGGCAGAAATTACCCGCCTAGGAGTAGCACTTGGGGCCAGTCCATTGACCTATAGTGGCTTATCCGGTGTAGGAGACTTGATCGTAACGGGAACCTCCATCCACTCTCGTAACTGGAGAGCCGGAGATGCTCTTGGTCGTGGAGAATCTCTAGCTGATATCGAAGCCAATATGGGCATGGTGATTGAAGGAATCTCAACAACTCGAGCAGCCTATGAACTAGCGCAAGAACTTGGAGTCTATATGCCAATTACACAAGCCATTTACCAAGTTATTTACCACGGAACCAATATTAAAGATGCCATTTACGACATCATGAACAATGAATTTAAAGCAGAAAATGAGTGGTCTTAACCCTCTAGAGAAAGGATTCTTATGACATCAAAAGTTAGAAAGGCAGTCATCCCTGCCGCTGGACTTGGAACTCGATTTTTACCAGCAACCAAAGCACTTGCTAAAGAGATGTTGCCAATTGTGGACAAACCAACTATCCAATTTATCGTAGAAGAAGCTCTTAAATCAGGTATTGAAGATATTCTGGTTGTCACTGGTAAATCAAAACGTTCTATTGAAGACCACTTTGACTCAAACTTTGAGCTTGAGTACAATCTCAAAGAAAAAGGCAAAACAGATCTATTGAAATTGGTAGATGAAGCAACTGGTATGCGCCTTCATTTCATCCGCCAAACTCACCCTCGTGGTCTTGGAGACGCTGTCTTACAAGCAAAAGCTTTTGTAGGGAATGAACCCTTCGTTGTTATGCTGGGTGATGATCTTATGGACATCACAAACAAGGACGCCGTTCCTTTGACAAAACAACTGATGAATGATTACGAAAAGACACACGCATCAACCATTGCTGTCATGCCCGTACCACACGAAGACGTTTCATCATATGGAGTCATCGCTCCTCAAGGAGAAGGGATCAATGGACTCTATAGCGTTGAAACTTTCGTAGAAAAACCAGCTCCAGAAGATGCTCCAAGTGATTTAGCTATTATCGGTCGCTATCTTCTGACACCGGAAATTTTTGATATTCTCGAAAAGCAAGCTCCTGGTGCTGGAAATGAAATCCAGCTTACCGATGCGATCGATACGCTCAATAAAACACAGCGTGTTTTTGCCCGTGAATTTACAGGAGCTCGTTACGACGTTGGGGATAAGTTTGGCTTTATGAAAACGTCTATTGACTACGCCCTCAAGCACCCACAAGTCAAAGATGACTTGAAAGATTACCTCATCCAACTGGGAAAAGAATTAGCTGAGAAGGAATAATACTCTTCGAAAATCTCTTCAAACCACGTTAGCTTCACCTTGCCGTACTCAAGTACAGCCTGCAGTTAACTTCCTAGTTTGCTCTTTGATTTTCATTGAGTATAAAACAAAAAAAGATAAGGTTCAAAAATACCTTATCTTTTTTCATTACACAACTATTATTATAAGCTCTCACAACCCCATTCCCTTATAGAAAAGTAACACTGCGAGTCCTACGAATAACACTACCGCTCCTAACCTCTGGCTGCTACTATACATCCGTCTTTCTCCTCGGACTGGAAAGATAATTGCTAGAAATGCTCCACCAACTGCTCCCCCGATATGGCCTGCTAGGCTGATTCCTGGAATCAGAACACTTCCAATAATGTTAACCACAAAAAGTGTCAGATAAGATTGCCCTAGCTGTTGGATATAAGGATTACGCGTTGCATAGCGAAGAATGATAATCGCAGCAAATAGCCCATAAAGAGAGGTAGAGGCTCCTGCTGCTAAGGATTTGGGACTAAATACAAAAACAAAGAGATTGCCCATCATTCCTGATAAAAGATAGAGAAAGAAAAACTTCTTGGATCCGAAAATTTCCTCTACTTGCCTACCAAGATAATAGAGCGAAAGCATATTAACAATGAAATGCTCCCACCCAATATGAACAAAAATGGCAGAAAAGAGACGCCAAATCTGCTCAGGAAAGAGGCGAATAGCTGGTCCATACATAGCTCCAAATCGAAATAATGTGTCTGCCCTGTCAAAGTTTCCGCCTGTGCTCACCAACATTAGTAGAAATACCAAGGCCGTCACTAAGAGAAAGAAACTCGTCACAGGGTAACGTCTATCAAAGATTTCCTTCATCAATCAGTACCTCCTGAACAGGAATATCATGATTTTCAGAGATAAAGTCCTGAATTTGACAAGGATAAACCGTACTCAAAGTATGACCAGAAAAATGTTCCAGATAGCGGTCATAATAACCTCCACCGTATCCTATCCGATATCCTTCCGTCGTAAAAGCCAGACCAGGAACATGAATCAAATCAATCTGAGAAGCATCCACTACTTCCAAATCTCCCTGTGGTTCCAGTAATCCAAAGGAAGTTTTTACCAACTGCTGTGGATCATAGACCACAAAGTCCATGCGCCCCTTGGGATAGGTTTTGGGTATCAGAACCTTCTTGCCGTCCTTCAGCGCCTGCTCAATCAGTTCCTGCGTTTGAAACTCATGAGAAAAAGAAAGATAGGTTGCGATGACCTCGGCTTCTTGGTAAAAGGGGTGTTGTAAAAGTCGCTCAGTTAAAGCTTGGTCTATAAACTGTTTTTGCTCTCGAGATAAAGCCTTCATTTCTTGTAAGACTTGCTTCCGTAATTCCGATTTCATAGACAACCCCTCTACTCTGCTGCCTTCTTTTTCAGGAAACTAGAGACCGCATCCACCCCAATAGCTAATGCCTCTTCCTTGGGACTCATCTGAGGGTGATGAAGGGCGTAGGGACTATCGATACCTAGCCAAAACATAACGCCA
Organism: Streptococcus mitis; assembly: GCF_047460035.1. Classification (GTDB taxonomy): domain Bacteria; phylum Bacillota; class Bacilli; order Lactobacillales; family Streptococcaceae; genus Streptococcus; species Streptococcus mitis_DW. The sequence continues at coordinate 17,418 of NZ_JASHHB010000005.1, forward strand.
TTAACCTTTGAAAGGAGATAACCAAAGTCCTCACCTGTCATAGCAGGTTCGATATCAATCAACTCGATTCCCTCTTTTTCTTCAAAGAAGTCCATCAGTTCACGCGCCAAGGCTGGATGGTTCTCAACAGGCAGGTAACCACCTTGTTTGAGTTCCACTTCGACTTCCATACCAAAGGCAGCTGCAACTCCTTCTGCAACTGTTTTGACCCGCTTTTGTACCAAGAGACTCATGTCCTGAGTCAAGGCCCGAATAGTTCCATGCAAAAAGGCTGTGTCTGTTATAACATTGTTGGTTGTTCCAGCCTGAAAAACGCCAAAAGTCACCACTGCTCCCTCGATTGGATTAACATTGCGGCTGACAACTGACTGTACTTGGGTCACAAAGTAACTAGCAGCCACCAAGGCGTCATTAGCTTCATGTGGAAAGGCTGCGTGGCCACCTTTGCCTTTGAAACGGATCTTCACCTCACAAGTCCCTGCAAAGAGTGTATGAGTATTGGTCGCAATCTGACCAACCTTCAAATCTGGCCTAACATGAAGGCCATAAAATTGATCTGGTAGCCAATCTCCAAAAGCCCCGTCCTCATACATAAGCATACCACCTGCTTCATTTTCTTCAGCAGGTTGAAACAGAAAGAGCAGATTATTCTTGGGTTGCTCTTCAAGGGCGCGCTCTAGACAGCCCAAGGCAATAGTCATGTGGAAATCATGGCCACAAGCGTGCATACGACCTTGATGTTGAGAAGCGAAAGGAAGGTCTGTTTGTTCGACGATAGGCAGGCCATCAATATCTGTTCGCCAACCAATGGTTCGCTCTGGTTGACTTCCCTGCAAATAAACCAAAATCCCTGTCCGCCAAGTTCGAATTTGGACAAAATCCTTACCTACAGTCAATTTTTCAATCACATCCAGCAAATAAGCATGAGTCTTAAACTCCTCCAAGCCAATCTCTGGAATCTGGTGCAAATCTCGTCTAGTCTGAATCAAATCTAACATCTATCTATCCTCCGATATAGCAGAAAGAGGCTGGAAGAAGGGTTCCGCCTCTATTTTTCTTTTACAATTACAAGGTACGAAGCGCATCCTCTAGCGCTGTTTTTTGTTGGGTTTGGGCATCAATCTCTTTGATAATACGAGCTGGAACACCTGCTACTACCACGTTTTCTGGGACATCTTGGGTAACAATAGCTCCTGCCGCAACGACTGAACCACTACCGATTTGGACTCCTTCGATAACTACTGCATTGGCACCGATGAGAACATTGTCTCCAACACGGACTGGTTCTGCGCTAGCTGGCTCAATCACACCTGCAAGAACCGCACCTGCACCAACGTGACTGTTTTTCCCAACGATGGCACGGCCACCAAGGATAGCCCCCATGTCAATCATAGTTCCTGCACCAATTTCAGCACCGATATTGATAACAGCTCCCATCATGATAACAGCATTGTCACCAATTTCAACTTGGTCACGGATAATAGCACCTGGTTCGATACGAGCATTGATAGCACGTTTATCTAGCAAAGGAACTGCAGAATTACGAGCATCTTGCTCGACAACATAATCTTGATTTTCTACCAAACCATCGAGAAGAGGAGCCACATCTTTCCAGTCTCCAAATAGGACATTTCCTAGTTTAACAACAGATCCAGGTACAGCGGTTGCGAGTTCTCCCTCAAAGGTTACTTTAACACTGGTTTTCTTTTCAGCATTGGCGATAAATTGGATAATTTCTTGAGCGTTCATTTTTGTGGCAGTCATAGGCGCCTCCTAGTTCATTTTAATGATACCTATTCTACCAAAAAAGGCCTCAAATTTGAAGCCTTTTTGTTTGTTTTTAGGTATGATTTTTAGGGATGTGAGATAAAACGTGCTGTCGGTAAAAGCAAGCCCCTACCGATACAACCTAAAAACACTCTTCACAACTATCTCCCCGTGTTTTATTGACTATTCTAGTATAGCACACTTTTAGAATTAAGAAAAGACTTTTTATTCACTTTCTTTCGCTTCTTCTACCGATAGGAAAATCATGGGCAAAATAATCAAGGCCATAGCTAGAAGAAGGGACCAATCCACTACCAAGCCTAAAAATAAAACACTCAAAAGGGCAGAAGAGAGAGGTTCACTGGCACTGATAACGGAAACCACCAAAGGAGAAACCAAGGAAACAGCCTTCATGGAAATAAAAAAGGCAAAAGCCGTCCCAAAGAAAGCGATAATGAGACAAATCAAGATACTCCAAATATCAAGAGTAAAGGAAAGCTGATAAACCGGCGAGAGGACATTGCTAAATAAACCGGCCAAAATCATCCCCCACCCAACGGTGGGAACAAAACCATAACGCTTAGCAAAAGGCTGAGGTAGGATAACATTAAACATAACCCCCATGGCACTCAGCAGACCTGTTATAAGAGCTAGCGGCGTCATGGATAATTGAGAGAGATCTCCCTTTGTCGCCATCAGGCAAACGCCCAGCATGGCAATCAAAACATAGAAAATAGCACTTTTTGACGCTCGTTTTTTATAAATTAAGCGATTGTAAAAGAGGATAAAGACAGGGCTAATAAACTGTAAAATAGTTGCTGTCGCAGCATTTGAGTATTCTACGCAGAGATAGAAAAAATACTGGACTGAGAAAATTCCCAAAATAGCATAGGCCAAAAAGGGCAGGTAATTTTTCTTGTCTCGCCAGATATCTAGCACTTGCGATTTTAATTGCATTGCAGACCAAATGAGTACAAGACTTCCTGCTAGTGTCAATCGCATAGAGGTAAGCCAACCAGAGGACACCTGATAATGAGTAAAGAAATATTCTCCTAAAATCCCACAGATTCCCCAGATTAAGCCTGATAGAAGCGAATAAATGGTTCCTTTAACAATCTTTTTCTGATACTGATTCATACCTTTATTGTAACACGAAAGGGAAAAAGAAAAAAGTGGCAATCAATGCCACTTTCCTATCTTCTACTATTTGGTTGTGTAGATGATGAACTTGATGCACTGCTAGAACTACTACTTGAGCTACTACTTGAACTTGGTGTAGATGAGAAACTACCAATAATACTTGACCAAGCATTTTGATAATCTGCTTCACTTCCTCCAATAGCAAAGTGATAGCTTGTAGTAGGAGCTCCCGCCTTATTAGCCCAATAGCTCGTTACAGTAGAACCTGAAAGATCCACTGTTTTTCCATTAACGGATACTTTGCCTGGCTTCTGTCCTGTAGATCTGAGGACCTGAGATTGGGTCACACTAGAATCAAGATTAAAGCGTTCATTGCCCCAAACACCAGGCTCAGCCTGTTGGATGGCATTGACCAAGTAAGCCATATATTTGGCATTTCGATAATGCCCAGCCCCCTTAGCCATTGGGCGGTTGTCATCATGCCCTAGCCAACCACCTAGAGTCAATCTTGGTGTTGACAGCATGAGCCACATGTTTTCATCTTCATTGGTTGTACCAGTCTTACCAATCCAGTCTGCACGAGCTAAGCTTGAATTGATAGAAGCCAAATCCGTTTGGAAACTTGAAGTGATCCGAGATGAAATCACCTCACGAAGCAAACTCTGCATAATTGTTGCCGTTGCCTTCGAGTACACTTGAACTGGTTTGTCTTGGAATTCATAAATTGCTCTACCGTCAGATGATTCAATCTTAGAAATCACATGTTTCTGATGGTAGACACCATTATTGGCAATTGTTTGATAACCATTGGTATGCTGGGCAACTGTGACTTCAATCCCACCACCCATAGGCAGACTTTCGATACCGTACTCCGGAATCTCGTAACCCATTTTCTCCATGTAACCCTTGACATCTACACCCTTCTCACGAAGCATACGATAGGTCCAATAGGCTGGGATATTCCACGAATAGTTCAAGGCTTCACCCAAAGTCATCATGCCTGTACCTGGACTGTTTACATACATGATAGGATTTCCATTAGAGAATTTTGTCGGATAATTGGACAAGATACTAGCGCTTCCCATCAAACCTTGGTCAATGGCAATCCCGTAGGCCAACAAAGGCTTGGTTGTAGAGGCTGGCGAGCGCTTAGTGTCAAAGGCGTGATTGTTTTGGTTAGTCTGGTAATTACGACCACCAACAAAGCCTAGAACAGCCCCCGTTTTATTGTCCATCAAAACATTCCCTACTTCAGGCTGCCCAGTCGCATCATCTACCAAACGACCGTAGTTAGCAACTGCATTTTGCATGGCAGTATGGATTTTTTTATTGATTGTTGTCGTGATTTTATAGCCACCGTTACTTAACTCCTGCTCAGCTCGTTCATGATAGGCCTTTTGAACCGCTTCCTTTTTCAACTCCTGACTAGAGACATTGTCCTGTTGAACTAAATAATCATACATACGGTCTGTCGCTTCAGCCATAGCCGTAAAGTAAAGATAATCTCTCGAAACAGCATTGACAGTTCCTGATGGCAAGAAATCTTGTTTGAGATTATAATCCTTGTACTGGTCGTATTCTTCCTGAGTCAGAGCACCCGTACGGTACATGTTGTAGAGAACATCCTTGCCCCGCTTCAAACCAAGTTTTAAGTCTTCATCACTCTTTAACTCTCCAGTATTTTCATAAGGGGAATAAGTAATCGGACTCTGTGGCAAACCTGCTAAGAAAGCGGCTTGAGGAATACTCAACTTGTTGGCATCGATACCGAAAATCCCTTCAGCAGCTTGCTGAGCACCTGCAATATTCTGTCCTTTATGATTTCGACCAAAGGGAGCGACATTGAGATAAGTGGTCAAGATTTCATCCTTGCTCATACTGCGTTCCAAGGCAAGGGCATCGACAATTTCTGTAGCCTTACGAGCCAAAGTCGGAGCATCTCCGACCACTTGTTGCTTGATTAACTGTTGGGTCAAGGTCGAGCCCCCGCTAGATGAACCCAAACCTGCAAAGGTTCCCAAAGTCGCCCGAATCACAGCTTTTGGCACAACCCCGTTATGTTCAAGAAAATGTTCGTCCTCAGTAGCAACGATAGCCTTTTTGAGATTGTCTGATATCTCCTCAGATGAAACAGAAGTTCGCAGTAGGTCGCTCTCGATAGAAGCAATGACACTCCCATCTGCATAAACAATTTCTGAGATGGAAGAAATATTTTTAACCTGCTTGACCAAGTCCTCCGATTGGGGAACCTTGGCCTTGTCAAACAAAGCAACTCCATAACCAAGAGCTACACCAGCACCAAAAAGCCCACCGATAAAGCCTAGAATAAAGAGAGTATTCAAAATTCCTTTGATAACAACTAAAATGCTACCTAGGATAGCCAGAACTTTCCCACCTGTCCCATCCGACTGCTTCTCTTCTGAGACTTTCTCTGATTTTTTATGATTTATTTTTGATTTTACTAGCTGGAAAAATTCCAGCATTTTTTGTTTTAATTCATTTAATTGATTTTGCATGGATTTCCTCACTCTATCTATTATACCATAAAAGGTAAACTTTCAATAAAATAGCCACTTTCTTCCCTATTCTACTAGGCTATTGCCCAAGTTTGTGATACAATAGGTAGAAACAATATTTTTAAAAAGGAGAAAAGACACATGCACATTTTTGATGAGCTAAAAGAGCGTGGTTTGATTTTTCAAACGACTGATGAAGAAGCTTTGCGTAAAGCCCTAGAAGAAGGTCAAGTTTCTTATTATACTGGCTACGATCCAACTGCTGACAGCCTTCACCTAGGCCACCTTGTCGCAATCTTGACAAGTCGTCGCTTGCAACTAGCAGGCCACAAACCTTATGCGCTCGTTGGCGGTGCTACAGGTCTCATCGGAGATCCGTCCTTCAAAGATGCTGAACGTAGTCTCCAAACAAAAGACACAGTAGATGGCTGGGTCAAGTCTATCCAAGGACAACTTTCTCGTTTTCTTGACTTTGAAAATGGTGAAAACAAGGCTGTCATGGTCAACAACTACGACTGGTTTGGCAGCATCAGCTTCATTGACTTCCTCCGTGATATCGGAAAATACTTTACTGTCAACTACATGATGAGCAAGGAGTCTGTGAAAAAACGGATTGAAACAGGAATTTCATACACTGAGTTTGCTTACCAAATCATGCAAGGTTACGACTTCTTCGTCCTTAACCAAGACCACAACGTAACGCTTCAAATCGGTGGTTCTGACCAGTGGGGAAATATGACAGCTGGTACCGAATTACTTCGTCGTAAGGCTGACAAAACTGGACACGTTATCACCGTTCCGCTTATCACAGATGCAACTGGTAAGAAATTTGGTAAATCAGAAGGAAACGCAGTCTGGCTCAATCCTGAAAAGACTTCTCCATACGAAATGTACCAATTCTGGATGAACGTTATGGACGCAGACGCTGTTCGCTTCTTGAAGATTTTTACTTTCTTGTCACTTGATGAGATTGAAGACATCCGTAAACAATTTGAAGCGGCTCCACACGAACGATTGGCACAAAAAGTCTTGGCTCGTGAAGTCGTTACACTTGTTCACGGCGAAGAAGCTTACAAAGAAGCCCTCAACATCACTGAGCAACTCTTTGCAGGAAACATCAAAAACCTTTCTGTTAAAGAGCTCAAACAAGGACTTCGTGGTGTGCCAAACCACCAAGTACAAGTAGACGAAAACCACAATATTGTGGAACTGCTCGTCTCATCTGGTGTAGTTAACTCAAAACGCCAAGCCCGTGAAGATGTACAAAATGGAGCTATCTACGTAAACGGTGACCGCATCCAAGACCTTGACTATGTCTTAAGTGACGCAGATAAGCTTGAGAACGAACTGACTGTTATCCGTCGCGGTAAGAAAAAATACTTTGTATTGACTTACTAAACTATTCAACATTTATCTATAAACAAAGGAGTTAACCTCGAGAAAGGTAACTCCTTTTTGCTGTTAATAACTCTCATCTATCTATTTTTAATAGACAGGCTACGCAGTACAATGCGCAAGGTTGTTAGATTATGTAAGATAGAGAGATTTGAAGGACTGAGCCAATTAAATAAGCCAAAGCCAATCAAACTACTATTTACGACAACGGTATCTTGAATATTCTTCTTGATGAGTATTTGCAAAGATGATGATAGCGAATCCAACTCTTGGAAGAAATCCAAGCGATTATCTAACAATAAGATATCACTCATCTGCTTAGAAATATCTGCACTCTCATTCATCACCACACCGATATCTGATAGGGTTAGAGCCGCTGAGTCATTCAATCCATCTCCAACCATCAAAATAGTGTGACCTGCTTTCTGCAGTTCCTCTACTAACTCAAATTTTCCATCAGGTTTCAAGTCTGTATAGACCTGATCAAAGGGCAAATCTTTGACTAATTCCTCTGTTCTAACCAAGGTGTCCCCTGTTGCCAGAATCAATTTTTTCCCTTGTGCCTTAAGTTGCTCCAAGGCTGCTTTGGCTTCTTTTCTCAAAGGAGTATGAATGCAGAACATTCCAATCAATTCATTCTGATAAGCCAAGAATAAGAGATTGTAGTGACTCTTGTACTCTTCAATTAAAGCATTTTGTTCTGAACTGATATGAATCTGCTCATCCTGCATCAAGACATAATTCCCAATAAGAACTGGTTGCCCATCTATATGAGATTTGATCCCCTTGCTTGCAATATATTGGAGTTTCCCATGCATTTCCTCATGTTCAATCCCCTCTATCTCAGCTTGCTTGACGATGGCATTAGCAATAGGATGATAAATGTGTTCCTCAAGACAGGCACTGATTCTGAGAATATCTTCCTCACTATAGTCCCCAAAAGGTAACACCTTTTCAACTATAGGATAACTAGTTGTGATTGTTCCCGTCTTATCAAACAAGAAAGTATCAACTTCCAGATATTTCTCCAGAACATCCCCATCCTTAATCACCATTTCACGATTCAACCCCTCCTTGATAGCTGTTAAATAAGCTACAGGAGTAGAGATTTTCAAAGCGCAGGAGAAATCGACCAATAGGAAAGAAATAGCCTTAGAAAAAGAACCTGTTAATAGGTAAGTCAGCCCAGCCCCCAAGAAATTATATTTGACGACCTTATCCGCCATCTTGATGAAATAGCGTTGTTTCGTTTTCTTGTTTTCTTCAGATTTCTTCATCAACTCAATCAGCTGTAAAATCCGGCTGTTCATCTGATTATCGGTTACACGAATGCGCAACTCTCCGGTTTCTAATACTGTATTTGCACAAACCAAATCAGACTCTCTTTTTTCAACTGGAAAACTCTCTCCCGTCAAGGAACTTTCGTTGACCATACCTAAACCTGAAACTACTTGTCCATCAAACAGAATTTCATTTCCTTGAGATAGGACCAAGACATCTCCTATTTGAACATCGGAACTCTTGATACTAACAACCATATCCCCCTGTACTAAGAATACATCGCTCTCTTTTGCAAGAAGGCTTTGTTCTAAATCTGTTGCAGTTTTTTTCAAGGACCACTGATCTAAATGATTTCCCAAATCAAGCATAAACATGATATTGCTAGCTGTCTTGGATTGGTTCATAAACAAGGACAATAAAATCGCCGAACAGTCCAAGACCTCCATCGTTAGTTCCTTACGCGCTAGGGTCTGATAGGCTTCTCTAACATAACCCAAAGCCTGATAACAAGTCCATATATAGCGAATAGGATACGGCACAAAACTACGAAAAATCATACGCTTAATCGCTGCACCTGAAACAATAGAATAAGCACTCTCTTCTCTACGAATGGGAAGAGTCATCAACTCAGAAACTTTCCCTTTATCAATTCTTTTTAAAAAGGCTTCTGCATTATCTAATACAGAAAAGCCTTCTTTTATACGTAGAGTAAAGTGCTGTTGATCCATGTAAAACTGGATAGACTCAATCCCCTTTTCATCTCTCGCCAAGGAACGAAGATAGTCTTGAATATCCAAGGTGAGTGAAAAAGAAGATGATAGTCGGATATGTTGGTATCCTCTATGTAGCACTTTAAAAGACATATTATTCTCCTATAAGGCTATCTAATTGCTCTTCTTTTTTCTCTTGCTCGTACAAATATTTGGCATCTTGCAAGACATCGTCTCCATGTTGTTTCACAACAGAAACAGATGCATCTAGCCCGTCTTTCAACTTGTAAGCCTTAGCCAAAGCTTTAGAATAACCTTTTTTAGCTTCCTTACTTGCCAAGATTTTCAAACCAAGGGTACCAAATGCGACACCACCCAAAAAGAGTGATGATTTTTTCGCAACTTTTGCGACGGTTAGTACTTCTTTTAACATACTTATTTCCTCCTTATCATTATTATATAGCAATTTAGATATAAAAGCAATGTCATTTCATAAATTGGAGAATTATACTCAATGAAAATCAAAGAGCAAACTAGGAAACTAGCCGCAGGCTGTACTTGAGTACGGCAAGGCGACGTTGACGTGGTTTGAATTTGATTTTCGAAGAGTATTAGTTTTATTTCTACTGAATCTCCCATCTACTTATTCCTAAAGTTGCTTTCATTTGCCTCTTTTGATACACTTAAACTATGAATACAAATCTCAAACCCAAACTTCAACGTTTTGCTTCTGCTACTGCCTTTGCCTGTCCCATCTGTCAAGAAAAGCTAACTCTAGTAGCTAGCAGTCTCAAGTGTAGCAATCACCATTCTTTTGATCTGTCAAAATTCGGCTATGTCAATCTGGCGCCCCAAATCAAGCAATCCGCTAATTACGACAAGGAAAATTTTCAAAACCGCCAAGAAATCCTAGAAGCCGGCTTTTACCAAGCTATTTTAGAGGCTGTATCTGACTTGCTTGCAAGCTCAAAAACTACCTCAACAATTTTGGATATCGGTTGTGGTGAAGGTTTCTACTCTCGTAAATTCCAAGAAAGTTACTCTGACAAAACCTTCTATGCCTTCGACATCTCCAAAGATTCCGTCCAAATCGCTGCCAAGAGTGAACCCAACTGGGCAGTCAATTGGTTTGTGGGTGACTTAGCTCGTCTTCCTATAAAAGACGCCAGCATGGATATCCTGCTTGATATCTTCTCACCTGCCAACTATGGAGAATTTCATCGCGTTTTATCCAAAGACGGTATCTTGATAAAGGTTATCCCAACTGAAAATCACCTCAAGGAAATCCGTCAGAAGGTACAAGACCAGCTAACAAACAAGGATTATTCTAATCAAGATATCAAGGAACATTTCCAGGAACACTTTACCATCCTATCTAGCCAAACTGCCTCTCTGACTAAAACTATCACAGCAGAGCAACTCCAAGCCCTACTCAGCATGACGCCCCTACTCTTTCACATCGACCAGACTAAGATTGACTGGAGCCAACTGACAGAGATTACTATTGAGGCTGAGATTCTGGTTGGGAAAGTATTCTAAACTAGACTTCCCAAAAGCAGACAACTTACCGAAAATCTCCAATATTACAAAAACGCATAAGAACAGGTGATAAAACCTTAATCTTATGCGTTTTGTTATGCAAAAATCGCTGGAGTTTCTATACATATTAAGAGGAAATATTTGAAACCAATTCTTTTAATAACCATTGAATACCATATAGTACATTTACCCCAAATATGATATAGGTCGTATAAATCAAGTATTTCGATTTCTCCCGCCTCAAAGAATAGATCTTGTACAAGATAAACAAATTTAAAATAATAAATAATAGAGACAAAATCTTCCTCCAAAATCAATCATAAAAGTACACAGTCAAGCATAGTTCTAATCTTTATTTTCGATTCGAGATAACAAACTTATCAATAAATAACAAGTGATATAATGCCAGTAACAACCCCCACAAGCTACCACGAAAAGAGATTTCTTGATGATTGAGAGGAAACAAATCGTGGTTACCTATATAGAGGCATGTTAAGATAACAAATAGAATCCAAGATAAATCCGTCCATTTATATTTTGAAAAATATTTTTTAACATAATAACACATTTTTCTTGACTACAATAACATTATATGATAAAATGTAAGCGAATACAAATAAAAAGAAATTGCCTTATTCAATTAATATTCCTATAAGAAAGCAGATGATTCCAATGTACAAACTATAATTATCAACTCTTAATATCCAACTTAGTTATGAAAGAATGGTAGGTGATCATTATCATGAAAAAAATACTAATTACTCTATTATTTAGTTGTTTAGCATTGTTTTATTTGCCTATTTCTGTAAACGCCGATACCACTAATGACCTTGTTATAAAATTCAACGAACTGCAATTTACTGTTGAGGATTACAATATCCCTAATCCAGAAGTAGTATATTCGAAATCAGGATTCAACGAAGTTGCAACTGTTATTGATAGTGATACTGGAAAGGTTGTTGAAACTATTGAATTTATTCCAGATCTCTCTCGATCTACAGTTACTTCACACACATTAAAAAGAAGTGCAACATTTGCTAGAACTACAGTTCAATTAAGTGTAAACATTGAATTATATAATGAGGGTTCTTTCCGTCAGATTAACTCAGTTCAAGGTTATTACTTAGGAATAACAAATTCTATTACAAACACATATATTGAAGGACAAAACGTTGATGTTTGGTCTCCAAAAGGATACCCCACAACAAGTATAAAGTATGCTTATAATGGTACTTTAACAGCAGCTATAAACAGTAGTGGTTCAGCTCAAGTTAAAGCAGAGTTGTTAGGAGCTGGATTTACATTTGGAGGTACTATTGGAGGTACATCATATTATAGAGTTCCATTTAATCAAAACGGAACTATTAGTCTATACAACTATTAGTCTATACTAACTTAGGAGGTAGTCGATATTATGAATGAAAAAAAACGTACATATTTTATTTGTGCAAGTATTATTATTTCATCTATAATTTTAGGACTCTTTATTTATAACGGACTTGACGTTTTGGGTCAATTTATAAACGATGGCCTCAGGGTAATTAATAGTAATAGGTAGTTAATAGAATTTAAATAAAAAAACGGTAATTTAGTGAATGAACTGCACCCCAAAAGTTAGACAGAAAAAATCTAACTTTTGGGGTGTTTTTATTATGAAATTAACTTATGATGATAAAGTTCAGATCTATGAACTTAGAAAACAAGGATATAGCTTAGAGAAGCTTTCAAATAAATTTGGGATAAACAATTCTAATATTAGGTACATGATTAAATTGATTGATCGTTATGGAATAGAGTTCGTCAAAAAAGAAAAAAATCGTTACTATTCTCCTGAATTAAAACAAGAAATGATTGATAAAGTCCTACATGAAAACTGGTCTCAAGATAGAGTTTCTCTCGAATATGCTCTCCCAAATCGTGGTATGCTTCCAAATTGGATGGCACAATACAAGAAAAACGGGTATACTATTGTTGAGAAAACAAGAGGGAGAGTACCTAAAATGGGACGTAAACCAAAGAAGAAACCCGAAGAGATGACAGAGTTAGAACGACTTCAAGCAGAAAACGAGTATCTGAGAGCGGAGAATGCTGTCCTAAAAAAGTTGAGAGAACTCCGCTTGAAGGAGGAAAAAGAGAAAGAAGAAAGACAGAAATTGTTCAAGAATTAATCACTGATTTTTCGTTAGATATTCTTCTAAAAACCATTAAACTCGCTCGTTCGACCTACTACTATCATTTGAAACAGCTAGACAAACCAGATAAGGATCAAAAGCTTAAAGCTGAAATTCAAGCTATTTTTACCGAACAAAAAGGAAATTACGGCTATCGTCGAATCCATTTAGAATTAAGAAATCGTGGTTATGTGGTCAATCATAAAAGAGTTCAACGCTTGATGAAAGTGCTCAATTTACAAGCTAGAATCCGCAAGAAACGCAAGTATTCTTCTCATAAAGGAGATGTTGGCAAGAAAGCAGACAACCTTATTCAACGCCAATTTGAAGCAGCTAAACCAATGGAAAAGTGTTATACGGACGTGACAGAATTTGCCATTCCAGCAAGCGCTCAAAAGCTTTACTTATCACCAGTTTTAGATGGCTTTAATAGCGAAATTATCGCCTATAATCTTTCAACTTCACCCAACTTAGAACAAGTAAAAACAATGTTGGAACAAGCATTCACAGAGAAGCGCTACGAGAATACGATTCTCCATAGTGACCAAGGCTGGCAATATCAACACGATTTCTATCATCATTTTTTAAAGAATAAGGGAATCCAACCATCTATGTCACGTAAGGGAAATAGTCCAGATAACGGTATGATGGAATCTTTCTTTGGCATTCTTAAGTCTGAAATGTTTTATGGTTATGAGAATACGTTTCAGTCACTTGAACACTTGGAACAAGCTATTGTAGACTATATTGATTACTACAACAACAAACGAATTAAGGTAAAACTAAAAGGACTCAGTCCTGTGCAATACAGAACTAAATCCTTAATCTTATGCGTTTTGTTATGCAAAAATCACTGGAGTTTCTATACACATTAAGTGGAAATCTTTGAAACCAGTTCTCTTAATAACCATTGAATACCATATATTACATTTACCCCAAATATGATATAGGCCGTATAAATCAAGTATTTTGATTTCTCCCGCCTCAAAGAATAGATCTTGTACAAGATAAACAAATTTAAAATAATAAATAATAGAGACAAAATCTTCCCCCAAAAATCAATCCTAAAAGTACACAGCCAAGCATAGCCCTAATCTTTATTTTCGATTCGAGATAACAAACTTATCAATAAATAGCAAGTGAAATAAGGCAAGTGTAATTCCCGATAAGCACCCATGATAAGAGATTTCTTGATGGGTAAGGGGGTAAAGATTACTATTACCCGCCAAGAGGCATGTTAAAATAACAAATAGAATCCAAAATAAATCAGTCCATCTATATTTTGAAAAATATTTTTTCCACATAAAAACACCTTCTTTCCTATAATTATATTATAACACTTTATGTAAGCGAATACAAAAAATATGAGGTAAGCAACTACGAAGAAGCATGAGGTTGAAAGACAGTAAAACCAACTTTTTAAACGTTCAATGTGTCTATGATTTCTCTCTTTTTAAGACAAGATTGGCTCAAATCCACAGCATTCAAAAAAGCGAATTTCAATCGAAATTCGCTTTATAGGAAAGTGTATTAGTCTAAATCTTGTATCTTATACTCAATGAAAATCAAAGAGCAAACTAGGAAGCTAGCCGCAGGTTGCTCAAAACAGTGTTTTGAGGTTGTGGATAGAACTGACGAAGTCAGTAACCATATCTACGGCAAGGCAACGCTGACGTGGTTTGAAGAGATTTTCGAAGAGTATTAGTTCAAGTGCCAGATATCTTCGTTGTACTGAGCGATTGTACGGTCAGATGAGAAGAATCCTGCTTTAGAAATGTTAACGATAACTTTATCCAACCATGCGTCACGATCTTCGTAGTCAGCCAACATTTGCTCTTTGACTTTGATGTAGTCTTCCAAGTCAAGAAGAGTCATGAACCAGTCTTTGTTGATTAATTCATTGTAAAGACGTTCCAAGCGCTCTTTGTTTCCAGCTGCAAGAACTGCATCGCTAACGATGAAGTCAACCAATGGTTTGATAGCTTCACGAGCGTAGAATTCGCTTGATTTGTAAGCTGCTTTTGCGTAAAGATCGATAACAGTTTCTGAATCTTCACCAAAGATGTAGATGTTTTCGTCTCCAACCAACTCAGCGATTTCCACGTTAGCACCGTCCATAGTACCAAGAGTCAAGGCTCCGTTCAACATGAATTTCATGTTACCAGTACCTGAAGCTTCTTTAGAAGCAAGTGAGATTTGTTCTGAGATATCACATGCTGGGATAAGGAAGCTTGCTGCAGTAACGTTGTAGTTTTCAACCATAACTACTTGCAGGTGTGGAGCTACTGCTGGATCGTTAGCAATAACTTCTGACATGCAAAGGATCAAGTGGATGATGTCTTGAGCAATTGTGTAGGCTGGAGCTGCTTTACCACCAAAGAAGATTGTGATTGGGCGAGCAGGGATGTTCCCAGCTTTGATGTCAAGATATTTGTGGATTACGTACAAAGCGTTCATTTGTTGGCGTTTGTACTCGTGAAGACGTTTGATTTGGATGTCAAAGATAGAGTTTGGATTAATTTCCACACCTTGGTGTTCTTTCAAGTGACGAGCCAATTTACGTTTGTTGTGAGCCTTGATGCTTTCCAATTTTTCTTTGACAGCTGCTTTGTCTTCATAAGACAAAAGTTTTTCAAGCTCATCTGCTTCATGGTGCCAACCTTCTCCAAGAATCTCATCCAAGTAGTGAGACAAGCTTGGGTTAGCATGCATGAGCCAACGACGGAAAGTGATACCGTTTGTTTTGTTGTTAAATTTTTCTGGGTAAAGGTCATAGAAGGCTTTCAACTCAGAGTTCTTCAAGATTTCAGTGTGGAGCGCTGCTACCCCGTTAACGCTGTATCCATAGTGGATATCCATGTGAGCCATGTGAACACGTCCACTCTCGTCAATAATTTGAACAGCTGGATCTTTCACTTCTGCTTTCACACGACGGTCCAATTCTTCGATAATTGGTACCAAGTGAGGAACCACTTCTTGCAAGAATTCAAGAGGCCATTTTTCAAGGGCTTCAGCAAGGATTGTGTGGTTAGTGTAGGCAGTCATGCTACGAACGATTGAGATTGCTTCGTCAAGCTCGATACCACGTGCAGTCAAAAGACGGATCAATTCAGGGATAACCATTGATGGGTGAGTATCGTTGATTTGGACAACTGCGTAGTCAGCAAGGTCATGCAAGTTGCTTCCTTTTTCGATTGCTTCGTCGATGATCAATTGCGCACCGTTTGAAACCATGAAGTATTGTTGGAAGATACGGAGCAATTCACCTTGACGGTCACTATCATCTGGGTAAAGGAAAAGAGTCAAGTTGCGAGCGATGTCCGTCTTGTCAAAGTTGATACCATCTTCGATGATAGAAGAATCAACTGAATCCAAGTCAAACAAACGCAAGCGGTTCTTAGTTTCTGTCTTGTAACCAGGTACATCGATATCGTAAAGAGTTGATGTCAATGTGAAGTGAGCGAATGGCACTTGGTAGCTACGGCTTGAGCGAACCAACCAGTTTTGCTCTGTCAACCATGCATTTGGAATTGTTTCTTGTTGGTTATTTTTAAGAACTTGTTGGAAAAGACCGTAGTGGTAGTTAAGACCTACACCGTCACCGTTCAAACCAAGAGTAGCAATTGAGTCGATAAAGCAGGCAGCCAAACGTCCCAAACCACCATTACCAAGAGATGGTTCCAATTCAACTTCTTCAACTTCAATCAAGTCTTTACCTGCAGCTGCAAGTTCTTTTTTAACATCGTCGTAAAGACCAAGATTGATCAAGTTGTTTGACAAAAGTTTACCAATCAAGAACTCAGCTGAGATGTAGTAAACTTTTTTCTTACCAGTGTTAACTGGTTTTTGACTACTTGCAAGCTTGCTGTAGTTAAGAAGAGCCAGGTAAAGCTCTTCATTGCTACATTCTGCAATGGTTTTATTGTAACGATTTTGTACAAATTCTTGTAGTGATAACATGTTTAAGGTGTCTCCTGATATTGTATTATTTCTTTAATTCTACCAAATTTTCATTGATTCGGCGATAGATTGTTGTCAAGTCAAGCAAGCCTTCCTCGACAGCTGGTGTCAATTGATCTTCAGTCATACGCCAAGACCAGTTTCCACCAAGGGTAGATGGGAAGTTCATACGAGCTGCCTCATCCAATTCTAGCAAATCTTGCATAGTTGCAATTGCCATGAAGCTAACTGATGAAAAGACTGTACGAAGCATAGCATGTGGCACTGTTTCGTATTCTTTACGGTTAGTGTAGCGCGCCATGTATTCACGAGTTGCATCATCGATCTCGTTACGGTACCAACCAAGGACCGTATTGTTATCGTGTGTTCCTGTGTACATAACTGAGTTAGCAGGTGCCAAGTGTGGGCTATCGATACTTTCGTCCTCTGGGTTGAATGCAAATTGAAGAATCTTCATTCCTGGGAAGCCCGTACGTTCACGCAATTCGATAACTTCGTCTGTCATGAAACCAAGGTCTTCTGCGATGATGTTTAACTCACCAAGTTCTTCCTTAACGGCTGCAAAAAGCTTGTAGCCAGGACCTTTCACCCACTCACCAGGTGCTGCTGTATCGGAACCAGCAGGGATTTCCCAGTAAGATTCGAAACCACGGAAGTGGTCGATACGAACGATGTCGTAGATTTTGAAGCTTTCACGCAAGCGTTCAATCCACCATTTGTAACCATCTTTGTCCATTGCTTCCCAGTCATAGATTGGGTTACCCCAAAGCTGACCAGTTGCAGAAAATTCATCTGGTGGGCATCCTGCGATGCAAGTAGCCTTACCGTTGACATCTGTCTTGAAGAGATGTGGATTTGCCCACATATCGCTTGAATCTTCCGCTACGTAGATTGGCATGTCTCCAACGATTTCGATGTGGTTGTCGTTAGCGTAAGCTTTCAATTTCAACCATTGTTGGAAGAAGAAGTATTGAGTCACACGGTGGTAAACCAACTTGTCTGCCAATTGCTCACGGTAGCTTTCAAGTGCTGAAGCTTTACGAGCACGAGCATCTGCATCTGGCCATTCAGTCCAAGCAAGATTGTCAAAATGCTCTTTGATAGCCATATACTCTGCAAAGAGTTCAAGCCATGATTCGTTGTCTTGAGCAAATTTTTCAAAATCTTTAACATCTCCCACTTCCAAGAAACGTTTTACCGCTTTTTCTAAAAGAGGACGACGTGCATAGTAGATTTTCGCATAGTCAACTTCAGATGCATCGCTACCAAAGTCAACCCCTTCAAGGTCACTTGCTTGCAACAAGCCTTGTTCTACCAAGATATCTAAATCGATAAAATGAGTGTTTCCTGCGAAGGCAGAGAAAGATTGGTAAGGAGAGTCTCCGTAACTAGTTGTTCCTAGTGGAAGGATTTGCCAGTAACGTTGTTTTGTGCGAACCAAGAAATCAACGAAGTCGTAAGCACTTTTACCAAATGATCCGATTCCGTATGCTCCTGGAAGAGAAGAAATGTGCATCAACACACCACTTTGACGTTTTTTCATAATAAGCACCTCATGTGTTTATAGTTAGATATTACATTTTTATGAGCGCAAACGTTTGCGCTATTACTAGTATAGCTTATTTTCTTAATAAATGCAAGCGGTTTTAAATAACTTTTTTGATTATTTTTTAAAAATTTTTTCTTCTTACTCGTATATATATTCTTTCAGGAAACAAACAAAATAGGAATAAGGGTTTCACTTATCTCATTAAGTAAAAATAAAGTGAGAATCCTCCCTGCTTTCCATTTGTAAATTAGGCAATCGTTTTCTCAACTTTTTTTAAATTTAAAACAAAACCGATTTTTGGGATTTCCTACTATTATATGACGATGAAGCGTTTACTTTTTTCACAATTTTTTTAAAAATTTTTACAAAAAACACTTGCAACCGCTTTCCGATTGTGCTATACTAGTCCCATAAAGGAAAACGTTTGCGTTTCCTCATTATAAATTTTGTTATTCTTTAGGAGGAATACACTATGTCATCTAAATTCATGAAGAGCGCTGCTGTGCTTGGAACTGCTACACTTGCTAGCTTGCTTTTGGTAGCTTGCGGAAGCAAAACTGCTGATAAACCTGCTGATTCTGGTTCATCTGAAGCGAAAGAAATCACTCTTTACGTTGAGGACCAATACAAAGCTTATGCTGAAACAGTAGCTAAAGCTTATAAAGAACAATCAGGAACAACAGTTAACATCAAATCTGGTGACCAAATGGGTGGGCTTGACAAACTTTCTCTTGACAACCAATCAGGTCAAGCTCCTGACGTTATGATGGCTCCATACGACCGTGTAGGTAGCCTTGGTACTGACGGACAACTTTCAGAAGTGAAATTGAGCGACGGTGCTAAAACAGATGATAAAACTAAATCTCTTGTAACAGCTGCTGACGGTAAAGTTTACGGTGCTCCTGCCGTTATCGAGTCACTTGTTATGTACTACAACAAAGACTTGGTAAAAGAAGCTCCAAAAACATTTGCTGACTTGGAAAACCTTGCTAAAGATAGCAAATACGCATTCGCTGGAGAAGATGGAAAAACTTCTGCTTTCCTAGCTGACTGGACAAACTTCTACTTTGCATACGGACTTCTTGCTGGTAACGGCGGTTACGTATTCGGACAAAACGGTAAAGACGCTAAAGACATCGGTCTTGCAAACGACGGCGCTATCAAAGGTGTAGAATACGCTAAAACTTGGTATGAAAAATGGCCTAAAGGTATGCAAGATACTGAAGGAGCTGGAAACCTAATCCAAACTCAATTCCAAGAAGGTAAAACAGCTGCTATCATCGATGGACCTTGGAAAGCTCAAGCCTTCAAAGACGCTAAAGTAAACTACGGTGTTGCAACTATCCCAACTCTTCCAAACGGAAAAGACTACGCAGCATTTGGTGGTGGTAAAGCTTGGATCATCCCATCAAGCACTAAGAACCTTGAAGCTGCTCAAAAATTTGTAGACTTCCTTGTTTCAACTGAACAACAAAAAGCCTTCTACGATAAAACTAATGAAATCCCAGCTAACACTGAAGCTCGTTCATACGCTGAAGGTAAAAATGATGAGTTGACAACAGCTGTTATCAAACAGTTCAAGAACGCTCAACCAATGCCAAACATCTCTCAAATGTCAGCTGTTTGGGACCCAGCTAAAACAATGTTGTTTGAAGCTGTAAGTGGTAAGAAAGATGCTAAAACAGCTGCTAACGATGCTGTAACATTGATCAAAGAAACAATCAAACAAAAATTTGGTGAATAAAAAATTTGTTCAAGGGGGGTGGAATTCAAATCCCCCTTTGAATTTATCAATAGAAAACATATATAGTTTAGGTTTTAATTAGAAACCAGTATCCTATGAAAGGAGTTATTATGGAAAAGCAACAACCTAGTAAAGCAGCCCTGCTGTCTATCATTCCTGGGTTAGGACAGATTTACAATAAACAAAAGGCCAAAGGTTTTATCTTCCTTGGTGTAACCATCGTATTTGTCCTTTATTTCCTAGCACTTGCAGCCCCTGAATTGAGCAACCTCATCACTCTTGGTGACAAGCCAGGTCGTGATAATTCCCTCTTCATGCTGATTCGTGGTGCCTTCCATTTAATCTTTGTAGTTGTTTATGTACTCTTTTATTTCGCAAATATCAAAGATGCACATACAACTGCTAAACACATTAACAATGGTATTCCAGTAGCACTTACCTTTAAAGAAATGGTCAAAGGAATCTATGAAAATGGCTTCCCTTACCTCTTGATTATTCCATCTTATGTTGCCATGACCTTCGCGATTATCTTCCCAGTTATCGTAACCTTGATGATTGCCTTTACTAACTACGACTTCCAACACTTGCCACCAAACAAATTGTTGGACTGGGTTGGTTTGACGAACTTTACAAACATCTGGAGTTTGAGTACCTTCCGTTCTGCCTTCGGTGCCGTTCTTTCTTGGACTATCATCTGGGCTTTGGCTGCCTCAACTTTACAAATCGTAATCGGTATCTTCACAGCTATCATTGCTAACCAACCATTTATCAAAGGAAAACGTATCTTTGGTGTTATTTTCCTTCTTCCTTGGGCTGTCCCAGCCTTCATCACTATCTTGACATTTTCAAACATGTTTAACGATAGTGTCGGAGCCATCAACACTCAAGTCTTGCCAATCTTGGCTAAATTCCTTCCTTTCCTTGATGGTGCTCTTATTCCTTGGAAAACAGATCCAACTTGGACAAAAATTGCCTTGATTATGATGCAAGGTTGGCTTGGATTCCCATATATCTACGTTTTAACTTTGGGTATCTTGCAATCTATTCCTAACGACCTTTACGAAGCAGCTTATATTGACGGTGCCAATGCTTGGCAAAAATTCCGCAACATCACTTTCCCAATGATCTTGGCCGTTGCGGCACCTACTTTGATCAGCCAATACACCTTCAACTTTAACAACTTCTCTATCATGTACCTCTTCAATGGTGGAGGACCTGGTAGTGTCGGAGGTGGAGCTGGTTCAACCGATATCTTGATCTCATGGATCTACCGTTTGACAACAGGTACATCTCCTCAATACTCAATGGCGGCAGCTGTTACCTTGATTATCTCTATCATTGTCATCTCAATCTCTATGATTGCATTCAAGAAACTACACGCATTTGATATGGAGGACGTCTAAGATGAATAACTCAATTAAACTCAAACGTAGACTGACTCAAACCCTTACTTACCTCTACTTAATTGGCCTATCAATCGTGATTATCTATCCACTTTTGATTACCATCATGTCAGCCTTTAAAGCAGGTAACGTCTCAGCCTTTAAACTAGATACTAATATCGACCTCAATTTTGATAACTTTAAAGGCCTCTTCACTGAAACCTTGTACGGTACTTGGTACCTCAATACTTTGATTATCGCCTTGATTACCATGGTTGTTCAAACAAGTATCATCGTACTTGCTGGTTATGCCTACAGCCGTTACAACTTCTTGGCTCGTAAACAAAGTTTGGTCTTCTTCTTGATTATCCAAATGGTGCCAACCATGGCCGCTTTGACAGCCTTCTTCGTTATGGCGCTTATGTTGAACGCCCTTAACCACAGCTGGTTCCTCATCTTCCTCTACGTTGGTGGAGGTATACCGATGAATGCTTGGCTCATGAAAGGCTACTTCGATACAGTGCCAATGTCTCTAGACGAATCTGCAAAACTAGACGGTGCAGGACACTTCCGCCGCTTCTGGCAAATTGTTCTTCCACTTGTTCGCCCAATGGTTGCCGTACAAGCTCTCTGGGCCTTCATGGGACCTTTTGGAGACTACATCCTCTCTAGTTTCTTGCTTCGTGAGAAAGAATACTTTACTGTTGCCGTAGGTCTCCAAACCTTCGTTAGCAATGTGAAAAACATGAAGATCGCCTACTTCTCAGCAGGTGCTATCCTCATCGCCCTTCCAATCTGTATTCTCTTCTTCTTCCTACAAAAGAACTTTGTTTCAGGACTTACAAGTGGTGGCGACAAGGGATAATATATCCCCGCCACCCTTTTTCATTTTGAAGCTTGTGACTATAAAACTATCCTTGCAACAAGCAATTTTTCTCCTAGACTTGAAATAAAGCGCATTTCTCTATATAATAATACTCATATAGAAAACACCTTTTAGAAAGATACCTATGCTTCCATATCCATTTTCTTATTTTTCAAGTATTTGGGGATTTCGTAAGCCCCTATCCAAACGTTTCGGGCTCAACTGGTTTCAACTACTCTTTACCAGTATCTTCCTTATCAGCTTGTCTATGGTACCTATTGCCATCCAAAACAGCTCGCAGGAGACTTATCCGCTAGAAACCTTTATCGATAATGTCTATGAACCATTGACAGATAAGGTTGTACAGGATCTCTCTGAACACGCTACAATTGTTGATGGCAAATTAACTTATACAGGAACAGCTAGTCAAGCCCCTTCTCTTTTAATCGGTCCAAGTCAAAGCAAGGAATTACCTAAGGACTTGCAACTGCATTTCGATACGAATGAGCTCGTCATCAGCAAGGAAAGCAAGGAATTGACCCGTATCTCTTACCGGGCGATTGAGACTGAGAGTTTCAAAAGTAAAGACAGCTTGACCCAAGCCATTTCTAAAGACTGGTACCAGCAGAATCGTGTCTATATCAGTCTCTTTCTAGTTCTCGGTGCCAGCTTCCTCTTTGGTTTGAATTTCTTCATTGTCTCTCTAGGAGCTAGTCTTCTCCTTTATATCACTAAGAAATCACGCCTCTTTTCATTTAGAACCTTTAAAGAGTGCTACCATTTTATCTTGAACTGTTTAGGATTGCCAACTCTAATTACGCTTATTTTGGGACTCTTTGGTCAAAATATGACAACTCTCATTACTGTACAAAACATTCTTTTTGTTCTGTATCTGGTCACTATCTTTTATAAAACGCATTTCCGTGATCCAGATTATCATAAATAGGAGATTTTTATGCCCGTTACGATTAAAGACGTGGCCAAGGCTGCTGGTGTTTCGCCTTCAACCGTAACCCGTGTTATTCAAAACAAATCAACCATTAGCGACGAAACAAAAAAACGCGTTCGCAAGGCTATGAAGGAGCTTAATTACCACCCCAACCTCAACGCTCGTAGTTTGGTAAGCAGTTATACCCAAGTTATCGGCTTGGTCCTTCCTGACGACTCAGACGCCTTCTATCAAAATCCTTTCTTCCCATCTGTCCTCCGTGGTATCGCCCAAGTCGCATCTGAAAACCACTATGCCATTCAGATTGCAACAGGTAAAGATGAAAAAGAGCGCCTTAAAGCTATTTCTCAGATGGTCTATGGTAAGCGTGTAGATGGTTTGATTTTCCTCTATGCCCAAGAAGAGGACCCTTTGGTTAAGTTAGTAGCAGACGAGCAATTTCCTTTCCTTATCTTAGGTAAATCTCTATCTCCCTTCATTCCACTTGTCGATAATGACAATGTCCAAGCTGGTTTTGATGCGACAGAGTATTTCATCAAAAAAGGCTGCAAGCGAATTGCCTTTATCGGAGGTACTAAGCGACTCTTCGTAACACAAGACCGTCTGACAGGTTACGAGATGGCTCTAAAACAACACCAACTTCCTCTCGATACTAATCTGACTTGCTTTGCTACTGAATTTCTTGAAGATAATGGTTATCGCTTTAGTAGACTTCTCTTCAAACACGATTCAAATATTGACGCTATTATTACCATTGATAGTCTCCTTGCTGCAGGGGTCTGTGATTACATCGCAAAACACCAACTGGATGTCCCTGTCCTCAGCTTCGACTCAGTCAATCCCAAGCTCAACTTGGCGGCCTATGTTGATATCAATAGTTTGGAGCTTGGTCGTGTTTCCTTTGAAACTATCCTCCAGATAATCAATGATGCTAAAAGCAATAAACAAATTTGTTATCGCCAGTTGATTGCCCACAAAATTATCGAAAAATAAAAACCAGCTCCGAATAATTCAAATATCGCCCTATAAGTTAGGTGAAGAAAATCTAACTTATAGGGCGATATTTGAATATTGAAAGACATATACAAAATTATACTACTAAAAATCATTCCCAAGCTGATAATTGATATAAATACTCTAATTATGAACATTATTTTTTAACGGGCATTGTGAAGTTATGGTATAATGAGTTATATCAATTTTTGAGAGGCAAATTATGACAAACGATGTGATTCAAAAGGTTAGAATTGATAGTCTCGATGTTGAGAATCCTTTTTTTAATTCTTTAAGAGCTGACTATCCCGGATTCAATTCATGGCTTAGTAGAAAAGGCGGAGAAGACGCCTATGTTTTAGTGGATAACAATC
The DNA here is from genome assembly GCF_047460035.1 of Streptococcus mitis. GTDB lineage: Bacteria > Bacillota > Bacilli > Lactobacillales > Streptococcaceae > Streptococcus > Streptococcus mitis_DW. The sequence continues at coordinate 41,753 of NZ_JASHHB010000005.1, forward strand.
AATTACTGGGCTTTTTGTATCTTAAAGATGAAAAGGAGGCTGATGACAGTATTATTCCTTCTTTTGATATGCGACGCCGTTTGAAAATTGGAACCTTTAAAATTGATTCTCATGGCACTGTTCTTGGACAGCGTTTCTTAAGCATTATCTTAAGAAAAATGTTGAATGATGGTCATGATTTTACTTATGTTACTTTGTTTCCTAGACAGACAGGTTTAATTAATCTTTTTGAGAAATTTGGTTTTCGTCAATGGGGAACAAAGAATAATGGAGAGTTAGTTTATTTTAAAGACCTGACTATCTTTAATGATAGTTATCAAGACTTTCCAAGAATTAATTTGAAATCAAATTCCCAAAAACATTTACTTGGAATTTGGCCTGATTTTCATACAAAATTATTTCCATATTCCAGATTGACTACGGAGCGTAAGCACATTGTTGAAGACCTATCATTTACAAATACGAGTGAAAAAATTTACTTATGTAATATGCGAGCCGTTTTGAATATGTTGCCAGGAGATTTAGTAACTATTTATCGAACAAAGGATAATAATCGGGCAGAATATTCTTCAGTTGCGACTTCGATTTGTACGGTTGTAGAAGTTATGGATATATCTGATTTCGAATCATTAAATGATTTTCTTAAATATTGTGAGAAAGGTTCTATATTTTCGCAAAGAGAATTATCTGCTTTTTGGGAAAACAAACGATATCCATACATTATTAAGATGTTATATAACGCTCCTCTACAAAAACGGATTATTAGAAAAGAATTGATTGATCAGGTCGGATTGAATAGAGACGATTACTTTGGTTATTTGGCTTTAACAGATAATCAATTTTGCAAAATTTTAAGAATGGGTGAAATAAATGAAAGCTTTATTATCAATTAAGCCAGAGTTTGTAGAAGAAATTATAGAAGGGAGGAAAAAGTTCGAGTATCGGAAAAAGGTTTTTAAGCGCCCAGATGTTTCTTCAATCGTAGTTTATGCAACGAAGCCATACGGTAAAGTAGTTGGAGAATTTGAAATTGAAACTATTTTAGAAGAAAATATAGATAAACTATGGAATGATACCAAACATCTATCTGGTATTTCTGAGGAATTTTTCTATGAATACTTTAAAGATAGAGATAGTGGCTTTGCTATTCAAATTAAAATGTTTAAAGAGTACAAAAAACATCTTGAATTATCAGAATTTGATTCAACAATAAAAGCAGCACCGCAATCTTTTTGTTATATAGGGAGATACTAGTTTGAAATATATTTTATTAGTGGGCGTTCATGGAGTTGGTAAAACAACTTTGTTAGAAAATCTGAAAAAGGATGTACGATTTGTTGCTTTATCAATAAGCGATTTAATTCGTCGAGCAGGAAATAAAATACAGTCATCCGATAAGTTTACAAAAAATATTGCTAACAATCAAGAACTGTGGAAAGAAGAATTAGCGAACTATTCATTTAAGGATAATGATGTTGTGATATTGGATGGACATTTTTCCCTTTTGAATCATTCGAAGGAAATCGTAGAATTGCCTTTTTCTACTTTTGATGGTTTGGAAATCAGTAAAATTATATTGAAGAAAGAGAATCCCATAATTATTCGAGAGAGATTAGAGAAAAGGGATAATCAGTACTGGGAGCAAGAATTGATTGAGTCTTTTCAAGAAAGTGAGGAGAATCAAGCTTTGGAATTCTCTCGTTTAAAAAATATCCCCATTTTTATTTATGATAGTGATTTAAAATTAGGCGAACTCAAAAATCTATTAAATGTCTAGAGATGGATTTTGAAATATGAATAGCACCCCATAAGTTGAACAAAAATCTAACTTATGGGGTGCTGTTCTCTATTGTCGTTTTTTCATGTTTAATTATCTGTTTCAACGAACCGTCCCAAAATATGGACGTTCTCCGATACAGAGACAAAGGCGCTTGGATCCACCTGTTTCATAATCTGTTTAAATTCATTAAACTCTGCACGTGTAATGACAGTGATTAAAACTGCCTTTCTCTCGTGATTATAGGTTCCTTCTGCATCGTGGATCATAGTTGCTCCGCGGTGCAATTTTTTATGGATTTTCTCAATTACCTTGTCTGGATGATTGGTCACAATCATGGCCTGCATACGTTTTTGCTTGGTAAAGACAGCGTCTGTCACACGGCTAGAGACAAAGATGGTAATCATAGAGTAGAGAGCGTATTTCCAGCCAAAGGTCAAGCCTGCTATCAGCATGATAGTCCCATTTACCAAGAAAGAAATACTACCGACATTCCTCCCTGTTTTCTTGCGAATGGTCAGGCTGACGATATCCGTTCCCCCACTGGAGATATTGTTTCGAAGAGCAAAACCAATCCCCAAGCCCATGACAACACCCCCAAAAAGGGCATTGATAATGGGATCCTCCGTCAAGGTTGCCACAGGGACAAACTGGATAAAGAAGGAACTCATGGATACTGTGATAAAGGTAAAGACGGTGAACTTATGGCCAATCTGATACCAAGCCAAGACCATCAAAGGAAAATTAATGGCGTAGAAGGTTAGCGAAATCGGGATATGAAAACCAAACCAATGATTACTCAAGGCAGAGATAATCTGTGCCAGACCTGTCGCACCACTCGAATACACATGCCCTGGTTGGAAAAAGAAATTGACCGCTACTGCTGATAAAAAACCATAGACCAGAGAGGCCGAAATCTTCTCATCATATTTTTCCCGAGAGATGCTTTGTAAGACACGTAAAATTTTTATCTGATGAGCAAAGCGGCGCAGATAATAGCGCCACCGCTTAATTCGTTTTGCTTGTTTCATCTTCTTCTATTTGTAAGCTGAGTTCCTCTAGTTGTTTGAGAGCTACTGTTGAAGGAGCTTGTGTCATTGGGTCACTTGCCTTGTTGTTCTTAGGAAAGGCAATGACTTCACGGATATTTTCTTCTCCAGCAAGCAACATAACAAATCGGTCAAGCCCGATAGCCAAACCACCATGTGGTGGGAAACCATAGTCCATGGCTTCAAGAAGGAAGCCAAACTGGTCATTTGCTTCTTCAGCTGAGAAACCAAGAGCCTTGAACATGCGTTCTTGAAGGTCTTTTTGATTGATACGAAGGCTACCACCACCAAGCTCATAACCGTTCAAGACGATATCGTAAGCAATGGCACGAACCTTAGCCAAATCACCTTCTAATTCGTGAGCCGTCTCTTCCTGTGGAAGGGTGAACGGATGGTGGGCGCTCATGTAACGACCTTCTTCTTCAGACCATTCAAACATTGGCCAGTCAACCACCCAAAGGAAGTTGAATTTATCGTTATTAATCAAGCCAAGCTCTTTGGCAATACGTCCACGAAGGGCACCGAGTGTTGCATTGGCTACCTCAAGCGTATCCGCCACAAAGAGAACGAGGTCCTTATCTTCAAGAGCAAGCGCTGTTGTCAATTCTGCTTGGATGCCAGTCAAGAACTTAGCAACTGGTCCGTTTAATTCTCCATCAACTACCTTGACCCAAGCAAGACCTTTGGCACCATATTGTTTGGCTACTTCCGTCATCTTGTCGATGTCTTTACGTGAATAGTTGTCCGCAGCTCCTTTGACCACAATTGCTTTTACAGCAGGTGCTTCTGAAAAGACTTTAAAGTCTACACCTTTGACCACTTCTGTCAAGTCCTGAAGTAACATGTCAAAACGGGTATCTGGCTTGTCAGAACCGTAAAGAGCCATAGCGTCATCATATTTCATACGAGGGAAAGGCAGAGTGACTTCAATGCCTTTTGTTTCCTTCATGACGCGCGCAATCAAACCTTCTGTGATATCTTGGATTTCTTGCTCAGTAAGGAAAGACGTTTCCAAGTCGACCTGAGTGAACTCAGGCTGGCGGTCACCACGCAAGTCCTCGTCACGGAAACATTTAACGATTTGGTAGTAGCGGTCAAAACCAGCATTCATCAAGAGTTGTTTCGTGATTTGTGGACTTTGAGGAAGAGCATAGAAATGCCCTTTATTAACACGAGATGGCACCAAGTAGTCACGCGCCCCTTCAGGCGTTGACTTAGAAAGGAATGGTGTCTCCACGTCGATAAACTCCAACTCATCCAAGTAGTTGCGGATAGAGTGGGTCACCTTAGCACGAAGTTTAAGATTTTCCAACATTTCTGGACGACGAAGGTCAAGGTAACGGTAACGTAAACGTGTATCGTCATTGGCCTCAATCCCATCCTTAATCTCAAATGGGGTTGTCTTAGCTGTATTAAGCACTGTCAGAGCTGTCACGTTTAACTCAACTGCACCAGTTGGCAACTTATCATTGGCTTGCTCACGCGCAGCGACCTGTCCAGTCACCTCGATAACAAATTCGCTACGAAGGCTTTCAGCTGTTGCCATAACCTCTGCAGATACTTTTTCAGGGTTGATAACCAACTGCATGATTCCTTCACGGTCACGAAGGTCGATAAAGATCAAACCACCCAGGTCACGACGACGACCAACCCATCCTTTCAAGGTCATTTCTTGTCCGATGTGTTCCTCACGAACACGACCAGCATACATACTACGTTTCATTGTTTCTCTCCTCTTTTATTCTGTTACTATTTTACCATAAAAGCGCAGGCTCTTCATGAAAATCAGCAGAAAAGTTTGCTAGGTTTCAAAAATCAAGTGAAGGTCCTAAAAATTAGCGCCAATAAAAGAGTCCGATGAAGTTCACCGGACTCTTTTATTTTGAATTTTTGCCTGCTTTACGCTTTTCAGCAATTTCGGCTGCCTTTCGAGGCAAGACAATTTCCGTTGTATAAGCTGTCCCAAAGCGCAAGACACCTGCAATAGGGGCAAAGACAACTGCTAGATAGTTGTAGAAGAAATCGCCCTTAAAGGCATAAGCTAGCGCTCCAATGATGAAAAATAGAACGACTGCCTGAATCACTGCTAATAAAATTACTCGTTTCATGTGACCTCCTGACTCTATTATAGCATGAGAATCATCAAAAAGCCGACTAAATTATTCAAAGCGTGGAGAGAAATACTGTAAAGAAGACCTTTTCGGCTTACATAAGCCAAGCCCAAGCTAAAACCAAGACTAGCATAAACTAAAAACTGTTGCAAAGTTCCTGGAGAATGAATCAAGGCAAACAGAACACTAGTTACCAGAAGGAAAAGCAGAGTTTGTTTGCTATTGTCCTGCTTAGGAAAGAGATAGCGTGCTAACATCCCTCTAAAGATAAGTTCTTCCGTCAAAGGAGCAAAAATATTAATAGCAAAGAATGAGAAAAGTGGCTGAGCCAAGGTCAGGTCTGTCGCTGTTTGCTGATTTACCGAAGGATCATTTGGTAGGAAAAATTGAACGACAAGAGATAAGAACCAAACCAAGGCAGGGAGCCAAATAAATCGGTTAAAACTACTCTTCTCAATATGGACAGGAGCTTTCTGATACCATTTATAAATGACGTACACATATACTCCAGCCAAGACCACATAGAGCAAGGTAGTAGCATAGGGTGAAGCGCCTAGATTCAAAGCTTCTACAGCCCCACTCTGAACGGTACCATAGATAAACACAAAGGATAGAAGGGCTAGAAGAAACCAGCCGAGGTTTTTAAGTAATTTCATAAATATCTCCTATTTAAAATAACGTTTCACCATAGGTAACTGCATCACATTGATATAAATATGGATTGCTCCTACAAGCAAGAAGGCTAGTAACTGAATCTCTCCTGTCAGTAAAGAAAAGAGAGCAATCAAAAAGTAGAGACCTGGCAAGACATAGTTATTTAATTGGAATAAAATCCGAAAACTCTGTTCCAAATTAGCCTTGCGCTCCCCCTCATCGTAAGAATCGAAATGCTCCAAGATATCCTTTGGTGTAGAGAAAAACATCAAACCAATCTGACGAACAATCGCAATAGTCTTAAAAAGATAATTTTGAGCATTGAAAACCAACACTAATCCCAAAAAGGAAAGGGATAAGGTTATATGGCTTACATCGAGTACAATTACTTCACTTCCTGAAATGAAGAGAGCCAATAAAATCGCTACGCTTGCACTATTAAAAGCAATAGTTCCAAACTCGAGATTCCGATACATCTGCACATAATAGGTTTCATTCAGATCATCATCCATTTCCTCTTGATACAAGGAGTGAAATTTTCTGCTTTTCTTTAGGAAATTGAAAGTCAAAAGAAGACTAATGAAACCTATCAGTAAACAAATACCTGATATCCATGGTATCAAGACTTTCACATCTAACATAATTTCGTGGGATTCGGCACGTGCCTTAAACATCCCTACAAACATGCCCAAGAAACCTCCCAAGACAACAGACAATAAAAATAACAACAATCCACGTTTATTTTTCTTTTTCATATTCATTCTCTTTCTAAACTAAACCAATCCAATTAACCACTGACCAAAGGCTTTACCTGATTCATAAATAGCTGTCAAGCCCTCTGTTCCCAGTGATACTAAAATCAAACAAACAGCAAACAAGAGAATAGCTTGGTTTCTTGCTTTTTTCGCCCCCTTCTCCTAAAGGATCTCTCCCAAGCCAGCCTGCTAGATAAGCATATAGGATGACTGTTAAAATCCCAAACTCTGTTGACCAAAGAAACAGCAAAATTGCTACTAAACGGATGACGTTAGTCTTGATATTAAAATAATTTCCTAAACCTGCACAGACACCTGCAAGTTCTTTGTTCTCAGTATCTACTTGAAAACCTGCTAAAAACTCTTTCATATTCATTCTCCTTTTTCACTTGCTAGATTTTTTGATTTCTTTTCAATCCATTCAATTACTGGTATGAGGACAAAATAGGCCCAAACAAATTTGTTACTTTGATAGGGACTAAACCAGCCTAAGTCTATCCCAATCAGTAGAAATACGCTGACTAATAGAGCTATGGCAACTACATAATAAATCACTTTATACTTGTTCATCATCTTTCTCCTTTTTCTTCAACCGATTGAAAATGGACAAGAGGACTAAGTTAATCCAAAACAAATACTTACTTTCAACAAAATAGAACCAACCCAGTAATGTTCCAATCATAGCAAAGGCATTCACAATAAGGGCAAGAACACTCATAAAATAAACCACTCTATACATGTTCATCACTCATCCTCCTCCAAGCGAAATACCGATTCGACTGTTTCGTTGAAAATCTGAGATATTTTCAAGGCAATCACAACTGACGGGGTGTATTCGTCCCGTTCTAATAGGCTAATGGTCTGCCTCGAAACTTCTGCCAACTTGGCCAGTTCGGTTTGATTGAGACCATCGCGAGCCCGAAGCTCTTTTAGACGATTTTTTAGTTGCATGTTACACACCTACTCTCCGTCAAATTCAACGGTTTGGATATCCTCAATACGTTGCAACTTGACTTTTTCTTTCCCCTTTTTATCAACACTACGTAGTTTGACCCATTCCTCATCGACATCCACAACTTCCCAGTTATCTGGCCCAATATACGCTCCTGTTATAATTGGTTTCTTTCTAATCATTTCTTGTAATAATCTCGACATTTCTGCGTTTCCTTTCTCTTTTCGCTCAAGCTTTTTGATTTTATTCTCTAGTTTCTTGATTTTTTTAGAATCATTAGAATAAAAGAAAATCAGAAATAGTATAAATCCTAGTATCCACATCATAGCTCCTTTCTGGTTCCTATTTCTTAACTTGAATTTATTGTAACACATCTTTTTCTTTTTGACAAGCATATTTGTCAAAAAGTTTATGATTTTTGTCATTTTGCAAAAGAAAAAGGTCAGGAGTAGGTTCCTGACCAGTTTATCTACTATTAATACTCTTCGAAAATCAAATTCAAACCACGTCAGCTTCACCTTGCCGTACTCAAGTACAGCCTGCGGCTAGCTTCCTAGTTTGCTCTTTGATTTTCATTGAGTATAAAATCCTAGTTTTTCAAAGATTTCTGAGAAGTTTTGGCTGATAGTATCAAGTGACACTTGCACTTCTTCTCGGGTTTGGTTGTTCTTGACCGTTACTTGTCCGCTTTCGACTTCACTCTCACCTAGGGTGATGAGAGTCTTAGCTGCAAAGACATCAGCTGACTTGAACTGAGCTTTGAGTTTACGGTTAAGGTAATCACGCTCTGCTTTGAAACCTTGTTGGCGAAGAGCTTGGACTAGTTCTAGGGCTTTTACATTTGCTCCGTCTCCCAAGACTGCGATATAGACATCTAGGGCGTTTTCGATAGGAAGAGCAACACCTTGCTTTTCAAGAATGAGAAGCAGGCGCTCTACACCAAGTCCAAAACCAAATCCAGCAGTTTCCGGGCCTCCAAAGTAAGAAACCAAACCATCGTAACGACCACCCGCACAGACTGTCAGGTCATTCCCCTCAATCTCAGTGATAAACTCGAAAATGGTGTGGTTGTAGTAGTCAAGACCACGCACCATATTGGTATCGATAATATAGTCTACTCCAAGATTTTCCAACATCTGACGCACAGCATCAAAATGAGCTTGACTTTCTTCATCAAGGAAGTCCAAGATAGAAGGCGCATTCTCTACTGCTACCTTGTCTTCTTTTTCCTTAGAGTCCAAGACACGAAGAGGATTTTCCTCCAAACGACGTTGGCTATCCTTAGACAAGGTCTCCTTGAGCGGTGTCAAATAGTCAATCAAGGCTTGACGGTAGGCTGCACGGCTCTCAGGATTTCCAAGAGTGTTGAGGTGCAATTTGACACCTTGGATACCGATTTCTTTCAAGAAATGGGCTGCCATCGCGATTGTTTCCACATCGGTAGCTGGATTGCTAGATCCAAAACACTCAACTCCGATCTGGTGGAACTGGCGCAAACGCCCTGCCTGTGGACGCTCGTAACGGAACATAGGGCCCATGTAGTAGAACTTGCTTGGTTTTTGCACTTCTGGGGCGAAGAGTTTATTTTCCACATAGGAACGGACAACGGGCGCAGTTCCTTCTGGACGGAGGGTAATATGGCGGTCACCCTTGTCATAGAAATCGTACATTTCCTTGGTTACGATATCCGTTGTGTCTCCGACAGAGCGGCTGATAACCTCGTAGTGCTCAAAAATAGGCGTGCGCACTTCTGCATAGTTATAGCGCTTGAAAATTTCACGGGCAAAGCCCTCAACGTACTGCCATTTGGCAGACTCAGCAGGTAAAATATCCTGCGTTCCTTTTGGTTTTTGTAATTTCATAGGGAATCCTCTTTAAACTTAATAGTCTTATTTTACCATAAATAGAGGGATTAAAACAGTAAGAAAAAAATTAGGATTTATACTCAATGAAAATCAAAGAGCAAACTAGGAAACTAGCCGCAGGTTGCTCAAAACACTGTTTTGAGGTTGTGGATAGAACTGACGAAGTCAGTAACCGTACTACGGCAAGGCGACGTTGACGTGGTTTGAAGAGATTTTCGAAGAGTATTAGATATCATTTTTGAGATTAAGACCTGTCAAAAGAATAGCTAACAAGGAAAGACCAACAAATAGCATCCAAGTCAACTGTATATTCCATACAGCTACAAGTGAAAAACAGGCTGTACCAAGAGGTACTGATAAGGTAAACAATAAACCCAAAAAATTACTGGTACGAGCTAGAACCTCTGGAGCTAGATTTTTCAGGAGCATGGCATTAATCTTTGGTGGAACTTTACCAGAAACATACAGAGTTGAACAGAGAAATAGCAAACCAAGCACGACTTGATTGAATAAGTTAGCCAGACCAACTAGACTGACTCCTAATGTCACCCACATCATCAATCTAGGCAAGGACTGCTTCCCAAAATAATCATTTCCCGTAAGGCTACTGATGATAATTGCTAATAAAACACAGACTTGCTCGATAAATAGTGCCTCTGTGTAAGAAAAATTCAAGAGAGAATGGCTCAAAAAGAAGATGTTATAAACGCTTCCTAGAGCGCCACCCAAGGCATTGATAAGCAAGACAGCAAAGATCATGAAACCAAAGTTTTTCTGTCCACTTTTAAGAAAAACGAGGCGTAAATTTCGGTAAATTGTTAGGAACTGCTCTTTAATAGAAAGCTTCTCATTTTTTAGAATTTCACCATCAGCAGATGACATTGACAGGCTCAATTTGCTTTTTCCTAAAAAGAGGATCACGGCTGATACGAGGAAAAAGCAAGCATTGATTCCCGCAACGAGGGAAAAATTGTTGACTGATAGACCTAAGAGCCAGACTCCAAAAGCTTGACCACCAATAGCTGAAATATAGGTGATGAACTGGGAAAAAGAATAAGCTTCCATCAGATCCTCTTCAGCCACTTTTTCCTTAACGAGAGGCATTCGCAAACCACCAGCAAAATCACTGATGACATCACTAATGACATTGATTAAACACAGGATAGAAAAAGCAAAGAGACTAGCTTGCTGAACAACCAGGGCTGCCAGAAAAAATAAAACCGCCTGAAACAAACCGCTATAGACCATCCATTTGACCTTGTCCCTTGTGTAATCTGCCCGAATCCCTACAAAAACTGTAAAGAGGGTCGGAAGAATCATGACAATATTCGCCATAGCAACCGCAAAAGAGGCTTGTGGTAGGGTCGATGCATAGACGATAAATACCAGATTAAAAATCGAAGCACCAAAGGCATTGAAGAAGCGTGACAAAGTCAAAAGACGATAAGCTTGATTTCTGAACAATAGTTTCATAGGTAATCTCCCTTCTTGTGATAATCCCTATATGAAGTATGACTATAGTATATCACTTAGAAATTGAAAGGGAAAACTTTTGAATATATGCAACACACAAAATAAGCAAAAAAACGATAGAACTTCTTTGATAACCTGAGAGAGGGTAAGAGTTCTATCGCTTCAAATTTTAAATTATTTTCTTAGTTTGCAGATATTCAACAATCGGTCGTATTTCTATAGTAATCTGCCGATTTGTTGCAGCCTAACATCTCAAAAATACGGACAGCATCCTCCATCTTTTTCTGACCTTCCTTGACTCTGCCTTGCTTGCTATCAAGGAGACCTTCCGCCCACAAATAGACAATTCGGAAATAGGTCTCATTTTCCTTGTAGAAATGCTCTTTGATGACACGTTTAAAATAAGAGGCATTAGTAAATTCTTCACACTCAATGCTAGCTAAAAAACCATTCAATAGCATAGTGTGAAACAGGTTTCGATTACCAGACATTTCCATTAGAAAATCAGATTTTCGGACCATTTCTCGTACATATCTAGTAAAAAGGGAAACAGATAAGAACGGAGAACTGACCGAGAATAAATTGAGTTCATAGATTCCCCAAATCTCAGTAGAAAACAAGTAGTCATGAAGGACTTTACCTTCCTCTGCCGTTAACTCTACCGTTTCATCCATACTCTTCATATAAGACTTGATAAGAATGGCATTTAGAATATGTTTCTGTTTGTTTTGAGAATGGGCATGCTTTTGATACTCCTTGCGATATAAGTCCTCAAGAGGTGCCATATTCTTTAGGTCCAAGACATCTGTAATTTCTTTTCTCAACTCAGAATCAGTATCATACTGAAAACCTCTTGCCAGAAAGAGAATTTCCTCCACACTGGCAGATATATTTTTTAGGGCAAATAGAAACTTTTCCACCGAAAGCTCACTCTGACCTGTTTCAAATCGGGACAACATAGACGGAGAAAATTGTCCCCCAGTCGCCTGTCTCAACGAGATATTTCTTGACTCCCGTAATTGTCTAAAGACTTTTCCAATCTGCTCCATAGACTTCCCCTTGATTCCGTATTTTCTTCATTTTATCATATTTTTCAGAAAATTCATCAAAAACTTGCCAAATTGTCAGAATTATGAGAAAATAGATGATATTTATTACGTGGAGGGACTGTAATGAGAGACGATATCAAAATCAATGACCGTGCTTTGGCCTTGCAAGACCAAATTATCGAAAAACTAGAGAAGGTTTTTGATACAGATGTGGAATTGGATGTTTACAATCTAGGCTTGATTTATGAAATCAATCTGGATGAAACGGGTCTCTGCAAGATTGTCATGACCTTCACCGATACTGCCTGCGATTGTGCCGAAAGTTTGCCTATCGAAATCGTCGCAGGTCTGAAACAAATAGAGGGGATTGAAGATGTCAAGGTTGAAGTTACCTGGTCACCCGCTTGGAAGATCACACGAATCAGTCGCTACGGCCGTATTGCCCTTGGACTGCCACCCCGTTAAGCAGGCAAATTACTTTTGAAGATAAAAATAAGCAAGCCGAAGTTGGCTTGCTTTTTGAGTTTATTTTTTACCTGACTTGTCCATATTCCAGAAGTCTGTCACGGCTCCTCGTGAAGCAGATGATACGATATGGGCGTATTTACCGAGGACACCACGACTGTAAAGTGGTGGCAAGGTTGTTTCTGCCTTGCGTTTTTCAAGTTCTTCTTCGGATACGGCCATGGAAATTTCTTTGGTATCTTGGTCAACCGTAACGATATCACCTGTACGGAGGTAGGCAATCGGTCCACCATCCTGAGCTTCAGGAGCGATATGTCCAACAACCAGACCATAAGTACCACCAGAGAAACGGCCGTCTGTCAAGAGGGCAACCTTGTCTCCTTGACCTTTACCAACGATCATTGATGAAAGTGACAGCATCTCAGGCATACCAGGACCACCTTTAGGTCCAACGAAACGAACAACAACTACATCGCCATCAACGATTTCATCTGTCAGAACGGCCTGAATAGCATCTTCTTCTGAGTCAAATACTTTAGCTGGTCCAACGTGACGACGCACTTTAACACCTGATACTTTAGCAACCGCACCGTCTGGTGCAAGGTTCCCGTTCAAGATGATAAGCGGACCATCTGCACGTTTTGGATTTTCAAGTGGCATGATGACTTTTTGACCTGGTGTGAGGTCTGCAAAGTCAGCTAAATTCTCAGCAACAGTCTTACCAGTACATGTGATACGGTCTCCATGAAGGAAACCATTTGCCAAGAGATATCTCATAACCGCAGGAACACCACCGACTTCGTAGAGGTCTTGGAAGACATACTGACCAGATGGTTTCAAGTCAGCCAAGTGAGGCACACGTTCTTGAATCGTATTGAAGTCCTCAAGTGACAAGTCAACATTGGCAGCATGGGCAATGGCAAGCAGGTGAAGAGTGGCATTTGTAGAACCACCGAGAGCCATAGTTACAGTGATAGCATCTTCAAAGGCTTCACGAGTCAAGATATCTGATGGTTTGAGACCAAGTTCCAACATCTTAACAACAGCACGTCCTGCTGCTTCGATGTCTTCTTTCTTATCAGCTGATTCAGCTGGATGAGATGAAGAGCCTGGCAAACTCATACCGAGAACTTCGATAGCTGTCGCCATGGTATTAGCAGTATACATACCACCACAGCCACCAGGGCCAGGGCAGGCATTACATTCAAGACGTTTCACGTCCTCAGCCGTCATATCACCGTGATTCCATTTTCCGATACCCTCAAAAACAGAAACCAAGTCAATGTCTTTGCCATCAAGATTTCCCGGTGCAATCGTTCCACCATAGGCGAAAATAGCTGGGATATCCATATTAGCAATGGCAATCATAGAACCAGGCATGTTCTTGTCACAGCCACCGATAGCGACGAAGGCATCCACGTTGTGGCCTCCCATAGCCGCCTCGATTGAGTCTGCAATGATATCACGAGATGTCAAAGAGAAACGCATACCAGGCGTTCCCATGGCAATCCCATCCGCTACAGTGATAGTCCCAAACTGCACAGGCCAAGCACCTGCCGATTTGACACCTTCTTTGGCTAATTTCCCAAAATCATGCAAGTGGATGTTACATGGTGTATTTTCCGCCCAAGTCGAAATAACCCCAACAATCGGTGTTTCAAAATCCTTATCTGTCATACCAGTCGCACGAAGCATAGCACGGTTTGGCGATTTTACCATACTGTCATAAATGCTACTGCGATGACGTTTATCTAATTCAGTCATTTGTTCCCTCCCATTTCAGTTTTTACTATTATAGCACATTTTAAAAGCAATGAACAGAAGAAAATTCTTGAATTTTCAGAAAATTTCGATTAATTCGGTTGATGACCTTTTAATTTTTTCATTTTTTTTGTCAAGTAACTTTACTTTACAAAAAAAATGTGTTATCCTAGTATGGTTGATGAAAATCAGTAGATTGAATCGAATATAAATACCTAAAGGAGAAATCAAAATGGCAGTACCTGCACGTCGCACTTCAAAAGCGAAGAAAAACAAACGTCGTACACACTACAAAGTAACAGCTCCATCTGTAAACTTTGACGAAACTACTGGAGATTACTCACGTTCTCACCGTGTATCACTTAAAGGATACTACAAAGGACGTAAGATCGCTAAAGCTGCATCAGCTGAATAATAGAAGGGAGATACCATGCGCGTAAATATTACACTTGAACACAAAGAATCTGGTGAACGCTTGTACCTTACTTCTAAAAACAAACGTAACACTCCAGACCGTCTTCAATTGAAGAAATACTCACCAAAACTTCGCAAACACGTTGTGTTTACAGAAGTTAAATAAGCATACCTAACTCAAAACGCCTTACTGGGCGTTTTTTGCTTTATTAGTTAGCAATCTATAGCTTTTCAGGAGAGATTTATGGCGTTTTATCTTTGGATGTTCCCTCTACTTTTTATCTTTCACGATATGGAAGAAATTATCGGTCTTGTCCCTTGGATTCATCTCAACGAAACCTTGCTGGCTCAAAAGGCTCCAGCTATTCTCAAGATTCACAAAGGAATTACAACAGAGGGATTTGCCCTTGCTGTTTTTGAGGAGTTTATCATTGTCTTATCCATCACTTTATTAGCGTATTTTAGTCAATCTAGAGCGCTCGAATTAGTTTGGTTGGGGGGATTTGTAGCCTTTGCACTTCATCTCTTTCTCCATATTGGACAATCAATTCTTCTTCGCAAGTATATACCTGCTCTGATCACTTCTATCCTTTGTTTTCCTATCAGTGCTTATTTGATTACAGACATTGTACATTTGTGGCGAGTTTCGACTAGCGAATTTTTCCTATTTTCACTAGTCGGTTCAGGCATCGTCGTCATCAATCTCCTCTTTGCTCTCTGGCTTGGGAAAAAGTATTCCGCCTGGCTTGTCCACAAAAACAAATAAAATCCCCTGCAAATCTACATTACAGGGGACTTGTGTATTATTCTTGTACTTCTTTCTGAGCGGCCTTTCCTTGGTTTAGAAGGGCTTGGACGATTTTCTCATCGCGTAGTTTGACAGAATCGTTGATCATTTCTGCGGACTTGACGATGGTTGTTTCTAGTTGGGCACGTTTCTGACGACCCAATTCAATAGCTGCGACGATACCTTGGTTTTGTGCAACCAGACTTTCAGCCAGTTTGGTAACAGACTCAACAGCTACTGTCGGGCTTTGGGCAATTCTCTCCATCTGCGGAATCACTTCCTTGCTGGTCTCAGCTAGCATCTGAAGGGCAGCATTATTGGCATTGACAATGGCATCTGCCACGACACCTGATTTCATTGATTGTTGCAAAATACCCAGTTGAGCAATAGAAAGCTTCATTGTAGGAATCGTATTGCGACGAAGCATGCCCAATTTTTGGCGCATATCAGATGACACCTTCACAAGATTGCGCATCTGAGGTGTTGTTGCCCAGGCAACATAGAGACGGCTGACATACTCAGTATGTTGTTGTTCAAGGGTATTGACCACTTCAGCCATGCGGGCCAATTCTTGTGATTTGGTTTGGTATTCTACCGTACTTGTATCGAGTTGGTCAGCTTGAGCTTTCAGTTCGGCAGCGCGATTACCAGCTTCTGTCTGGCTGGCTTCGATAAAAGAAATCACTCCCACTAGATTTTCAATGGATTTGGTATTGTCCTCAATCAGCATCTCAGCTGAAACGATATTTCGAGCTAAGACATCTTCTTGCTTGACCACTGCGGCAGCCATGCCATCCAGCTTTTGCTCTACTGTTTTTGAGTCAAAGTAAAATTCTTGTAAGGTATTCTTACTCTTGTTAAACAATCGTTGCAAAAAGTTTGGCTTCTCTTCTAACTCAGCAATTTCAGCGTTCTTGTATTTGACTACAAAGCCTTGCAACTCACGGTTGGTATTCTTGAGTAAGTCATCCACTTGGGGAATCTGCAGTTTCTTTTGTTCTGACAAGATACGATTGACTGTATTGTTCACACCTTCTACAGCAGATTGTCCAAAATCCAAAAGAGCATTTTGATTGGTGACAAACTGGTCTACCAACTGGGGCACGTGCGCCTTGATTCCTTCTTGCTGCTCAGGGCTCAACTTTTCAAGGAAGGTCAAGGTCTTGTCTGAGCCAGTATTTGTCTCGATGATTTGGGTTGTTTTATCCACCTTAGCTACTGTATTATTAGCAATCTGGTCAATATCAAAATTAAATTCTGTCATGGTTACTCCTTTGTTTCTAACCTATTCTTTACGATCTTTTTCTAGGATACGCAGACTGATATCAAAATCACGCATATCTGTTTCATTGAGTTCTCTCAGGACTTGGTCCAACTCAAGGTCAAATTGTTCGATAGCTGCTTTAGCTTGTTGCAAACGTTCTTCTGCTCGATTATAGTTCTTCGGATTGGCCTTAATCTTTAAATAGCCTTCTAAAATCGTTTTGAATTTCTCCATCTTCAAACTATGAATGGCCGTCAATTCTTCCTTATCCCCCTCGGCAGAGGTGGCAATCTTGTCTAAAATGGCCTGATGGTCAATGGCAATATTGGCCAAGGTCTGGGACAATTCTGGAGCTAATTCCTCTGGCTCCGCATTCTCAAGATCTACCTGACTTTCCCTATCCAAACGTTCTAGCTGAACATCGATGTTTGCCCTTACTGTACGAACCTTTTTGTCAATACGGTTGTAAACATCATCATCGATATAGGACTTGAGACGATCCGCCTCCTGATGGATTTCCCTCAGTTCGATTAATACTTGATTAGCCAGACTCTTATAGGACTCTGAGCCTTTTTCTACTAAAGTTCCCTCTAATTGCTGAATATCCTTGTCCGCCTGACGAATCCGAGCTTTTAAAAGCTCAATCCGATCATCGAGCGAACGATCCTGTAAAAGAGGATAGCGCAAACGTTTATAGAGACGATAACCACCATAGCCTAGCAGGACACAAGCCGCGAGCGGAAGAGCATATTGAACCAAAAGGCCCAGTAAGAACAAGAAGCCCCAAAAATAGAGACAGCCTTTCCAAAAACCATTACCCGATTTCATAAACATTCCTTATTTTCAATTTATAAGTCTATTTTAGCACAAAAGAGCAAAATGAGGGCGGAAATCCCCTAGAAAAGAGTTGATTTCTTTGCTGTAGAATGGAGGCTAGTAGCGCGTGGGCTAATTTCAGTGAAGCGGACTCAAACCACAAACACACTCTGAGGAATATCAAAACAAAAGCTTGAAATATCGGGGGAGTTGTGTTAGAATGAACTTACAATGTGAGTAAAGTTACAGCATATGTAACTAAAAAAGCCCCACCGTGCCATCGATGGGGTTTTTTGCTACCCTCTTAAAGGGTTAACCATTACTTTTTACGTTTCTTAAGCCATAACTTGAAAAGCTCAGATAACACGTTAATAAGTAACGGAGCTAGAAACACTGTGAGTAAAGTTTCTAACATATGTAACACCTCCCTTCCTTAAAGTGAGGGGGCCAAAATATTATACCATACCAGATTTATATCATCAATATCGCTTATAAATAACAAAAAACAACAAAAGCTTGAAATATCGGAGGGGTTGTGTTAGAATGAAAGCATAAAGGGAAAATAATGCTTCTAGCATATATAACTAAAAAACCCCACCGTGCCACCGATAGGGTTTTTTGCTACCCTCTAAAAGGGTTAGATGTTACTTGCTACGTCTCTTTATCCATAGCTTGAAAAGCTCAGATAGTACGTTAACAAGTAACGGAGCTAGAAAAAGGGAAAATAATTCTAGCATATATAACACCTCCCTTCCTTAAAGCGGGAGATCTAAAATATTATAGTATATCAGATTTATATCATCAACATCGCGTCATTCTTGGAATAGATAGACTTAGATACACAAATAACCTTACTAACAAATCTCTAAACGAACCCAGAAATCAACATTTTAAGACAAAGCAAAAAGCCCCTAGATTCATAGCTAAGGGCTGATTGACTTGCAAGGATAGGCAGGACTGTCGGGGCTCCTGCATTTCTCGACCCACTTATAAGTGGCGCGTTGGTGACAGATTCTCAACCTCTATCCTTCATATCTTCATTATAGCACTTTTTTCTCAACTTTCAATCTGTGCATCTGAATTTATTGTCTATCTTTTTCTCTAGTGTCCTTCAACCATATTGCACTTCCACCTCACTCATGATTTCCAGCAAAGTTTTCCCGTTAATCTATAAAGAAATTAACTCATCAAAAGATACCACTTTATATTCATTATCTCCAAGTACGACTACAATGTCATAAACAGAATTAGGAAAAATACCACATACTTGACCATTATAATCAAAAGAAGCGTCCCAACCATTGTCATACAATGCTTGTAAATCATCAAATATCGCCATAATATATCTTGATTCTCCTATATAAGATATTCCATAACTTATCCAAAGCCATACGAAAACTTATCTGGCAATTCTTTTCCTAACTTAATACTTTTAGTCAAAGTATCTTTGACAAATGAAGTAAATTGCCCTAAATCATCTCCAACATAGCTATATTCCAAAGTAGTTTTATCGACAGTTGCAATACCTCTACAACCTCCACTCACAATAGAATACTGCCTCTTAGAGGTTCCATCTTCTATTTTGTACATCGTAATAATTTGTTTATCAATCTTTATCATTTTTTATTTATTGTAAAATAAGGTACTGGAATTATTCTTGACTCTCAAAAATATAATTGCAACAAGGTATCGAAATCGTCTTCGAAAACATTTTGACTATTCTGTTTTATTTGCTCAATGATTTTATCCTTTTTATCTCTGTCCAAAGGGAGTGTTTCAAACGCTTCTTCTTTTACTAAGAATTCACCATTTTCTCCCTGGAATTCTTTTGTAATTTTTCTAATATGACTCTCGAAATCGATAGATTGAAGTTCTTCGTCGTTGATGTTATCTTCAATCGCATCTAGCAACAAACTGATTGAAATTTTAATCATCTTTAGATACTTCCCTATGCGTAAATACCGCCTCTTTATTCATCAAGTCGTCCTCAGTGTAGTCAATCGCAAATGTATCTATTTCTAAAATCGATTTAGGTGGAGTTGAATGAATCATAGGGACACTACGTACCCTATACTCTTTTTCTCCAATTCTCACAAAATGATTGATTTTCAAATCTGAAAAATCAGGATTCTCAACAGTAATAGAAACAAGACGATGCGCTATTTTATAAACATCAATTATCTTATTTTTCGTGTTTAACTTATCCATAATTATTATTTTAATACTTATGTTCTTGGCAATCAAAACCTATTTTAGATTTAATACTATCAAATAAATCTAAAATAGATTGTGGAGTGTCTTTCTTAAATGATACAGTAGGTTTATCCTGGTCTGGATAAACTTGGTCAACCCACTCATGAATTTGATTATAAAAAATCAACAGCTCTTTGCTTGGTGGTATCATCATATCTAGAACGAAACCTCCTTTACTTTAACTTCATTATAAACTTTCCTATTCTAATATTCAATCAACAAGAGACCATTACGATAGCTTTTTAGAAAATGGTAAGTATCCTTTGCTGTCTCTTTAATTCTCATGATTTGATTTCTTATACTCAATGAAAATCAAAGAGCAAACTAGGCAGCTAATCACAGGCTGTGCTTGAGTTCAGCCGGCAAGAAACTAGCACGGTCAAACGTGCTTTTTTTATTACCTAATAATACTATCATACTACATCTGGAATACACACTCAATTATTAGCAATCCCCTTCTATTTGCAGTATAATGATGAAAAAGTGGGTTAATATTGACGGTTCACCGAAAGACTGGTTTGGCGAGTTTATGGAGGAGGGATTTATATGGATAGATCAAAAAAGACTTGGGAAATTGATGGATATTTATGGCTACATTGCCCTGTTTGCGGAACTGAAGTTATGGACTATGATATCTGTGACGTCTGTCGTTGGCAAAATACAGGTATTATAAATATAGACGGTGGTCCGAATAAAATGACTCTAGCTGAAGCCAAAGAAGCTTACGCAAGGAGAAAAATCGTAAAAATTCGAGAATTTGATACAGTGTTGTTAAAAAACGGTCAAACGGCGACAATTGTCGAAAAGTTAAGTGAAGATACTTTTATTGCTGACATAGGAGATTCCCCGAAAGACTGGGATAGCATTACAATTACAATCAATGATATTGAAAAAGTAGTGTATTGAAATAGCTAATATATTTGTATAGTGTTGGGAGTAACCTTAAATGAATAAGACTGGAAAAGAGAATTTAATCATTATTAACGGTAGCGAATATGTCCATTGTCCAGTATGTGGTACTGTTACAGCAGTATATGATATCTGTGATGTTTGTCAATGGCAAAATACAGGAGAAACTAATATAGATGGTGGTCCTAATAAAATGACACTTGCGGAGGCTAAAGAAGCGTATGTTAAGGGAATTCCAATAATATAACAGACTATAGTACCACGAAAGGAGAGACTGATGGAACTTAGAAAATTTAATAACAAGGTTGTCAGAATCACCGATATTGACGGCCAAATATTTAAAGGTGTAGCTCTTTACGAAGACAAAGATGTCTATGATGAAGAACTTGATGGATTATCCGTTAATTCTGGAACCAGATGGATTAAGCTCTTTAAAAATGAAATCAAGGAAATTGAAATTACTGATAAAATCAACCAGTACCTCATATAACTGAAATAGCTTTAATCTATCTATAAATCGTCTTGCGAATATCTTACGTCCTACATCATACAATCACTTATCTTCAAGTCTAAGTCTAGTCTCTGAATTGCTTTATCAAAATTTTTAATGCTTTTTAGTTTCTTTTCTACTTGGTTAGTGGTCACACTGGTATTCCTTATAGTATAATTAGTTTAAAGAGAAGTGAGGTAGAAATGATAGTGTCGCTACGCAACTTCATAGTTTGAGATGACGGGACAGGCACACCGTCCACTACTCTTGAGCGCTTAGATTATTCTAGGTGCTTTTTTATTTTCTCTTGGTTCACTCTTACTTCAAGACTACTCTCATACCACTAAATAAGCAATTAAGAAGCGTTTTATCTCTCTTATCTCCTTGTCATTCTGAAAGCAACTAAGGCAAGTTGTTCCTTTTCTTATCTGCTAATCATTTTATAAACATCAAATTTAAAATGACAGACGTTTAAACTTCTCTGATTCCCTCAATACCCAAACAATAAAACACTAGCCACTCGTTTAAACACACGTTTCAAACATGCTGGTGTACCTAATATTGGTTTCCACGGTTTTAGACACACACACGCTAGTCTTTTGCTAAACTCTGGAATACCGTATAAAGAATTGCAACACCGTCTAGGTCATTCTACACTAGCTATGACTATGGACACTTACAGTCATCTCTCCAAAGAAAAAGAAAAAACAACCGTCTCATTTTATGAGAAAGCTGTGAGTTCGTTATAAGTGATGACAAAAATGATGACAAACCCAGAAATCAACATTTTAAGACAAAGCAAAAAGCCCACTGTTGTGGGCTTTCTGTAAGATATATCTTAAAATTAAAGCATTTTGTTATCTTGCAGTGATTAGGTACAAAAAAACAGGCATAAGCTTGCTATAAATCTAACTTGATTTTCTCCAAAACTATTAAATTCAAATAAGTTGAGAAAACATAAAGGGTAACAAAAAAGGACTTAAAATGATGAGTTCAGCAGGCAAGAAACTAGCACGGTCAAACGTGCTTTTTTGTCTATGTAAATAGGAAACTAATATAGAGTTTTCAAATTTTTAGAAAAAAGGGCTAGCATTGTTTTTCAGTGCTAGTCCTTTTCGTGTTTAACATCATCTAACAATTTTAAGATATTTACTGTTGGAATTTGAATAACATCAATACCGAACATCCCTGTCAATGAAGCAATATGAGCTCTTGCATAAGAATACAACATGCTTATCGCATTAGGAAGATACTTAACAAAGACATCCTCTTCTTCAGGAGTATTTTGAGTATCTTCAAAAATACCAACAAGTTTAATTTTTAAATACAGTGGATTTTTTTTCTCTAGATAATCTTCATCAAACAAAGTAACTTCAAGTTCTAACAATCCACAACCTTTATTCTCTCTACTAATTTTTGGAGTCGGAATTATAGAAATATCAACATTTTCAATATTGTCCAAATCTTCAAATTCGTTATTTATATGATAGATAAGTCTTTCAACTCTCACTCCCCTTAATTGTAAGTCACTACCATAAGTACTCATGCTGCAAACTCCATTCTAAAATTTGACGAGCAAATCTCTTTGTTGATTTTTTCTGCTCTCAAAGTCGGATGATATTTTGTAACTGTTTTATTTTCGTTTCCAACTTTTGAAATTAAATTTATACTATACGTCTGATATGATAGTTCCTCAAAATATTCTGACGGCAATTTTAAATTATCATAGGGTATAAATTCGCTTGTTTTGCTTCTTATTCCAGGAGTTGGCGAGTCTATTTCATAATCAAGTTGCAAAAAATCCAATAATTCAAATAAATCTTCTTCATTCTCAAACATAGTATCACCTCACTTTTTAGTTACACACTATGTAACTTTAACTCACAAATATTTATTATATTAGTGTCGACAATATTTAACTGTTTAGCAAGAGGAACAAACCTAGAAGCCCCTATTATGGGATTTCCTGTTGACTTCATTGTTCTACAAACTGCTTTGTATTTTTTATTTCTAAAAACAAATGCATCCAATAGCTTACAATGGAACGTATGCTCATCAATATTACTAATTAAAACACGTTTCCTTTTCAATTCTGTTATGAAATCTCTAGCGAACTCATCTAATTTTTTTAAACCATCGCTTTTGTCTAAGTCTAAAAGCTCACCTTGTTCAAATTCAAATTCGGTTTCAATAACTACTGGTTCAGTATCTTTGTCAGGACGATTCCCCTCCGCCCATCTTTTTGCCCGTTCAAAATCATCAACAAAGAAATACACTCCATTCCCTAGCCAATGATCATCTCTTTTATCAAAAGAAAATTTTTCTGTTTTTATAATACTTTCATAATTACTCAAACCTGTACCATGAAAAGCTAGCACATTCACTTCATCTCCCAACCAAACTGTAATACTCCTATCACTATTATATCATATATGTCAAGTACTATATGTTGTGATGATTATTATTTTTAGCACAAAATAATCCGTCTCATTTACTTGATTGTTAATATATTTCTATTTAAAAAGTTTAGCTTTTGATTCACTAAAATTCTTAAAGGGTTTAATCATTAAATAAATTTCATACTATTTTTCTCCATTTCATGCATTTGTACCGAATGAAGTACTAGATCACGATACTTCCAAGTCGATACCAGGTAATCTAGCAACTCTTTAGCTTCTACCTTGAAATCTAATAAGAGTAATAACCTAACCTTGTATTCATTCTTTAGTATCGATACACTATAAGACACTTCTCCCCAATGTTCAAAACCTAGCATTAGTTACTTCAATGCTTAAGTTCAATATTTAAAATACTCATTTTTCTTCTTCTACTTTATTATTCGCAAAAGGAAAAGAAAAAGCACTTAGATTTCTCTAGGTGCTGGAATAGGCGGGACGGGAATTCCCCGCTTTTCAGATACCCCAAGGGTGCGTAGTTCCCGATATTTCTCTACTTCTATTCTTTATCTATATTATACACCTTTTCTAGTCCTTTTCAACCACAAAAGCCCCCAGATTCGTTTCTAAGGGCTTTTAGTTTATCCGTGGTGATTTTAGTTATCTAGTGCGAAACAAAGCAAAATAGGGGGTGAATATGAAGCCTTAGCCTACTTATACACTTCTAACTCTCCGTTCTGGTGGATTCTCGCAAAGTTTAAAACAGCTATCTGTTTGTATCGGTGATAACTAGTGGAGCTAGTACCTGCCATTTCTACGCATTCGCTCATTGTTTTCTTTCTCATATAGCAATAATGGATAATAAAGTATTTTCTGGCTCGCTTGTTCTCTATGCTGTTAATGTCGTGGGCGAATATTTCCAACCCCTCACGGATTGCTTTTTCATGCTCACCGCTCAAATTCCACTGATCAGGTAAGACAAGTTTCCAAGTCTCTTCATCTATCCTAACTTGGTTTTCACTCCCTGCCATCCTCTGGAAACGTAGAAAGTAAGCCATCCGCTCTCTAACGTTCATCATCGTTTTAAAGTTATCCAGCTCCATTAGTTCGCTCCTTCCACCTTGCTCAAGTGTTCTATAGCTTCCTGCTTTACTCGATATACTGAGGTGGTAGATTTTCCTATTTCTTCAGCTACCTCCGAAGCTACAAGATTATTCAAGTAAAAAAATCTTAGAACAGAACGCTCAAGCGGATTGGCCAGCTTATCAATCAGCCTAGATATTTCCATTCTCTCCTCAGTAAGTCGCTCAATCCTCTGAAGCGTATCCTCTTTTAGTTTTAGAACACTTATAAGGTTATTCTCTGCTGTATTTCCCCTGCTTGTTTGTACTCTGCTATGGCTTAGTGTTGGCTTTTCGATAATACCACCTTCCAGGGCTTCCAATTCCAAATATAAGCCTTTGATTTCCTTGCTTATCCACTTAACGCCCTCTAGTTTTTCTTTTACCTGCTCTGGTGTCATGCCTCGGCCTCCTCTATGATATAATATTTTTATAGGATATATCACAAAGGAGTCAGCCCTGTGCTGGCTTTTTTTCGTATTCTAAGGCTATTCTTTTGGGTTCTCGTCTTTCCAGACGAATTCAGTCATTGCGGCCATAGCCTCTATAAATCCATCATCCTTAACTGGAGTTTCTTGATGGATTTTATTCTTAATCACACTTATTTCTGCTCGCAATTTCTCGTCCAACAACTCCAAATCACGAAAAGCGCTATTATTCATCCCATGCAAAGCAGAAAGAAAGGCATTGAAATTGCTAGGCTTCAGTCCACTTTCAATAATTTCAGATTTAGCTTTATTTTTTAGCCATTCATATTCATTAAAAGCCTGTTCTCTTGACCACAAAGCACGGTTTGAAAACTCTTTTAATAACTCTCTGTACCTTGTATTAACCTTATACTCTTTCAGCAACTTACTAGCCCTTGAATCTATCGTACTATCAGCCATCTTTTGGGCGTTGTATGCCTCTTTATATGCTTTTCTTTGAGATAGTCCAGCCACTAGTCCTTGGACAAATTTTTCTTGTCTTTGCGTTAACTTATCTGTCACATTAGTTCACCTCCTTAAGCGACAAAAAGGGGAAAACCTCCCCTTGTCTTAAGCGTTATCTTGCTCTTTCTCAGCTTTTAATACTGATTCTTCTACGTTGTAGTCAATGATTGCACCAATAGCATCACCATCTTCAATGTATTTAAAATTATAACGCTCATACTCTGGATGTGCTTGCTGGTGTTCTTCCATTAATTTGAAGAGTTCCACAATCGTTGGTACTGGTTCAATTTTGTGTCTGATTTGTCTCTTCATCTTTTAAAAATGCCCTTTCACATCATTGTAAGTATTTCCGAAGGCTCGCACATAAACTTCTCTTAAGAATGGTTCAACTGGATAGACTGGTTCGTATCTAACCCTTCCATCGGCTGGCGAAATAATAGATCCCCCTGTGCTGAAAGTAAACTCTCTCTTACCTTTTCCAACTTTGTAAACCATAGCATGGTAAAGGGCTTGAAGTTTATCTGAATCTGCTCTAAATTCGTCATCGATCTGGTCAATCTCTCGTAGCAAATCCACGGCTTTATCATAAAGCGCCTTATGCTTTTTGTCAACCGTTGAATCTAGTTCATCGATTTTTGTCTTAAAATCTTCAAGACTCATAAGTGTTTCATTGTGCAAGTCTTCCAGCTTTTTAGCATTCTTTTTTAATTTACTTTCAGCAATCCATAAGTTATCCTTGGCATTGCGTAGCTTGTCTTTGTCTACTTCATCAACCGCTTCATCATGTTCACGTTGGGCGTTCGCTTGATCTTGAAGCAACTGTGTTTTTTCTCGTTCAGCCTCAGCAATCGCATTTTCATTCTGTGTGATCAATGCGTTTACTTCCTTAGTGATTTTATCTAGTGCTTTATCCATTTTTTGGGCTAGTTCTTGGCGCTTTTGCGCTTGTTCAATGTTGTTTGTGTTTTGTGTGTCTGCCATCTTATTCTTTCCTTTTCTGTTGTTTTATTAAGTTTTAGAGTGCTAGATCCAGTCACGGGGTCTCTATTGTAGTTCATCTGCTTATATCCTCTCCACTCTATTCCTCAACTTCTTCATCTATTGGATTTTCGCTATTCTTGAAAACTTCACAAATGCGTTTAAAGTTGATATCTAGATTGTTATCCTCCAAATACTCAGCGATAAGCGTTCCGTTTTCCTTATATCTTAGTTTAATAGCTGGCACTAGATAAGTACCTCTCATATATCCAAATAAAGCTAGTCCTGCTATTTGTGCGTCTTCTAGGTCTCCAAATTCATAAGTAAATGTATGTTTTGGTGCTGTTTCTGAAAATGCTTTTAATGTCATGTTGTTTTTCCTCTTTCTGTTTTAAGGGTGTCACTAGTAGTTACACCATCGCAAGGGGGTCGGTACTATCTACCCCATTTTGCTTTAGGTTTTAGGCAAAGTGTAGCCGTTTTTGAATATCTATTGGCTACGCGTTCCGCCTTACAGCCCCAAGGGTTTTCGCCTTGTGTAGCCGTGTAGCCGTTTCATCTCAAAAAAAATATATAAATAACGCATTAGGTATTTAATTATATATACTTTTATAAAATATATATTTTGGCTACATTTATATTAAAAAGTCAGTAATATCAAGGGTTTAGAGGTGTAGCCGTTTTTTTTCGTCTTGTCTACACCTCTTTGAAACTCTTACAGTATCAAGGGTTTTCAGTGTAGCCGTTTTTTTATCTTTTGGCTACACTGTCTACACTTTATTTTTTTATTTTAGCAAATCCACGCTTGACGCTTTTACCAAATCTAAGGGAGTCCCTCGATTCCCAACCCTCTTTGTTTTGCATGAATTTCTTAACCTTATTTTTATCTTTAGGGTTGGGGGAATTGTTCAAATAAACCTCGGAAAAGAATATATTTACTGTCAACTTGTCCCTTTCCACCAGTTCCCCATACTTTCCAGTATCTAGATGAATCTCTACGCCATTAGCGCCCATATGATAGCCGTGGTTCATCATGTCATGAATATAGTAGTGTCTTGTACTGTCTGTTGCTGGGAATTGATACATATTTTTAGGGTAGGGAGTTTCTAAATAACGCTCAACATCCTCAAGGATTTCATCTACAAACTTGTAACGGCTTCTAACCTCATTTACTAGCTTTTCCTGCTCGTCTGTCAGGTTCAAGACTTGGTTAGCTCTCCAAGTCATCACCATAGCACCCCAAAAGGCTCTACGGTCTTTTTCTGTCCACTTCCTGCCCTTATAATTGGTGTCTTTGTGGACTTCTGCAACCAAAAAGCGCCTTTCTCCTGTCAAATCGTTCAAATAATCATGGTCATTGGTTGCCCTCACAATAATAAAACTCTTAGGTAGTCGCCTATCACTGGAGGCGTAAGGCGGTCTAAACTCTAGCTTGGTTTCTGTGATGAATTTCTTCAATTCTGAAAAACTAGCCTTTTTGCTGGCCACCATCTCATCATCAAATACACACCAGTTTCTGACCATTCTAGCCTTATCATCTTTATCTGTGAAGGTCTCAACGGTTGTAAAATACTTGTGAGTAAAAAGCCCCTCAAAAAATTGGGTCTTTCCTACTCCCTGCCTTCCAGTCAAGTCCAGTACAAAGTCAAACTTGATGGTAGGGTCAAACACCTTGGCAACCGCTCCACGGAAAAACAAGTCCATGATAATACGGTTATATTCATCATCCTTAATATTGAGATAATGCCTTAAAATATCAAAGGGATCACGCTGATTCACTAACTCTTTATACTCACTTTCGCAAGATTCCAGATAGTCTTTTAAGGGGTTGTAGCTGTGTTCTCCAGCCACCACTTCCAAAATATCCGCTATGTCAGGCTTTTTATAGTCCAGCTTGTACTTGGTAGCAATATAAGCCCTAATCTCTCTGATAATCAGGTCATCGATTGCACCGCTCAGGGTTCTACCGTTTAGCTTCATTGGTCTAGTCACGTCGATTTCATAAGTGAAGACGTTGTACTGTATAGCCCCTTTTAGCTTGCTATCTCCGCTCAAAATCTTCTTGAGATTATCCAAGTTGACTGCAAAGCCATCACCTCTTGCTCTCTTTGCCAAGTTCAGGCTATTGTGTTCCTCATCGGTCTCCCTTGCTTGGGTCAAGTCCACCACTTCAGGCGGTGCTTGTTGCTTATCTTCTTCAATGATTTTATTTACAATGTCATTGCTATTCAAAAGCCACCTCCTTATAAAATATTCTTGCTACTTCTAAGAAATAGCTTGCTAGGTCTTTGCGTTTAACGATTGCTGAAAACAAATCCACTAACTGACTAAAACTATAGCCATTCACAAATAGCAAGCGGACAAAAAGTGAAGTCTCATATCTGGTATAAATTCCATTACAAATCAGGTCAAAAATCCAACCTTTTAACTCCACTCCAATCCCCTGCCGTTGCTCTGCCAATTTGTTTACCTCTAAATCTTTCAGGATTTTCAGCAAGTCAGGGCTGGACAAAGCAATATCTAAATCTCTGACCAATTCCCAGCCCTCTACTGCCTCTTTTTCGTCTTTGATAGACACATATAGGTCTTTGTATTGAAAACTCGTCAACGCCTCGTCTATAGGTTCATAATAGGTAAATTTGTAGTGTTCCCCATTCTTCCATACTTGAGTAGGATTTGACTTGAGAAAGCCAAATAGGGGCATTTTCTCAACGGATATAGTCAACTCTATTATTCTCATTACACCTCCTAATCTACTGCAAGAAAATTGTAAACATCACTCTTGCGGTAATAAACTTTCTTACTACTTTCAAATGGGGAACGTAGTGGCCGAAGACCTTCTTTTTCCCAATTATTTAAGGTAGTTCCACTAATACCAAGTTTTTTGAGTAAGTCAGGCCTAGAAATCAAGTCCCAGTTATCATCACGTTGCTTTTCAAGTTCCATCCTTTTAGCTAAGTGATCTCCCACTTTCTCCAGTAATTTAAGTTCTGCTTCTCTTGATAATAGTTGCATATTACACCCCTTTCTAATTATGAATCTTACCAGCAAGCTGGATATAACGGCCGTAGTAAGGGTTCAAATCCTCTCTAGGTGTTTCTATCGTCTGTTGGTTTTCTCGCTCAAATTGGGCACTTTTTTTGCGGTCTCGGTGGTTTAGGTAAAGCAGTAAGCCAATCAGTACCACCATAAAGACAATCGATTGTGTATTGGTCAAATCTAGTTCATTCATGTTATGCCCTCGCCTTATAGTTCTTGATAAATTCCGCTTGTTTAGTTTGTTCCATATTCAGCAAGTCGTCTTCGGCTTGTGCCATTTCTTTAATATCTTTAGTCATGGTATGCCTCCAGCTCTTTAGCGTCGTCATTGTTCAAAAGCAAAAAGGCTATTTCATTTAGACGATCGTATAGCTTTTCATTCTGGGCGTATGCTGTATCAGTGTATTTTTTAGCAAGCCATAAGAACGTGGTTGTATCTTTCTGTAGTGCAAACTCAAGCCCTTCAAGAGCTAGGTTATTCATTTCTAAAACATTCATGATGTCGGTTAATTCGTTCCCTAATTCTGCTAGTTTCTTAGCCGATAATAGAACTTGTTGGCTTGATGTTACTTTTTTTGTTGTCATGTTTTTTACCTCTTTTTCTATCTTTTTATACTTGCCACGATGGCTTTTTAATGCTTTTTTTTCTTGCCTACAGCCTCACGCTCTCGGTCGCCAAATTTCTGAGTGTGGGGCTTTTTGAGTTGTTTCTTATACAGGATATCCTCACGCTCAGACTCGCCAAATTGAAAGCGTGAGAAAGTACCAGTTTAAAGAGTTGGCGCTCTATGCGTTTCAAAACCTTTTCTAATTGCTTGCCTGCCATTAGTTGTTATTGATTGAATAGTTGATTTTTGTTATAATTGAGATATAGAAAAATATCTATATTCTTGATCCAGTCGCTTGCTTCTGTCGCCAAACGTTCAGCAAGTGACTTTTTTTGTTGTCGTTTTTAATCTTCATGTCTAGTTTTTTTATAAATCAGTTGACGATTTTCCACTAACTCAGCGATAAAAGTTAGGTTATTGGCCGTATTTTCTATTAAGTCGTCAAGCACCCCTTTATTTTCAGGTAATGCCATAGCTTCAGCCACACTCACGGCATCATCTAGCCATGTTTTAAATTCTTTAAAGTTCATTTCTTTTCTCCTTTTTTGTTGTCAATCCCCAGTGGTAAAGCACCACATGAGAAATCTGTAAATGTAAAGTAGTATTGCGATTGGGTCGCTCCTTTCTAATAATCTTCAGCAAGCCACTGCATGGCTTTTTGATAAATGCTAGGTTTTACTTCACCACCGTCTCGGATTTTGCGATAAGTAACAGGGTTTATTCCTATTTCCTCACTTGCTTTTTTAGCAGTTAAATTCTTATCGGCTTGTTTCCGTCGGATTGCTTTTGCTTGTGTTGAGGTGATAAGCAATATATTTTCTCCTTTCTTAACTAACTTTTTCGTTAGTACAAGTGTAGTTTACTAAAATAAAAGTTAATTGTCAAGGATTTTTTAACATTTTCGTTAAAAACTATTTTCGTTGTGTTATAATTAGATTGAGGTGATAAAAAAATGAATAAACTACAGGAACTACGAAAAAGCAATGGTGATACTCAAAAAGATCTCGCTAACCTACTCGGAGTTTCAGAAATGACCATATCGCGATGGGAAAAAGAAGATAAGCTAGAAATAAAATACGACTATACTAAAAAACTAGCCGAATATTTTGGTGTGAGTGTAAACTACTTACTAGACATTAAAACCAAAGCTGAATATAGTTCTTTTAATGATCAAGAATATCAAAACGAATTAAAAAAACTAGCGTTCTCGCTAGCACATCTGGAGTTGCTTATCTCAGATTCTCAAATAAAACATCTGCACGCCTTATTGAAAGGTATGTCTAACGATAATACTTTACTGAACGATGTAAAAACCGTTAAAAACAAAGACAAATACTACACTGAAATTTTAAAAAGAAACCGTGAGTATAATTTGTTGAATGAGATTAAAGAAGATACTGAACTACTAGAAATACTAAAACTACTGAATGAGAAACTCTAATAAAACTCTTGAAATACAGGAATTCTCAAAATACAAAAACTCCCCCATATTCGCCCATAGCAACCATTTTTTCATGGCCTATTGTGCAAAAACAGGGGAAATTGAAGAATAGAAAGCCGATTTTACAGACTAAAGTGCAAAAAACGGCAAATTTGACAAATAGAAAGGAGAATCACTGGACTACGAAGTAAAACGGAAGGGACAGTTTTAGGACGAAAAAAAAGCGAACTTGTTCGCTAATTTGTTGACATATGGCTCCAAATGGATTATAATTTATTTAATCTTAATGAATGGTTGCAGTAGCGACCTACCGAAAGGAGCTTCTAACGAAGCTCCTTTTGTGCATTATTTTGAGGTACAATCAATGAAACCTTTTACCAATATCGATGAACAAATTGAACTACTAAAATCAAGAAATCTAACATTTCTAAATGAAAGCTTAGCAAGACAAGCTCTAACTAATTATGGATATTATGAAATAATCAACGGGTATAAGTATTTCACTATTGAATTAGACTCTGAAAAGGAAATCTATAAAAATGGTGAAACGTTTGAACATATGCTCGCCCTCTATGAACTTGATAAAGATATCCGCAAAGGAATTTTAGAGGCAACTATGGAAATTGAATTGTCACTACGGACGGCAATCGGTTACGTTGTCGCTAAAGATATCGGAGTTGAAAAAGAGAAATACCTGGATAGAAAAAATTATAATCAAGGTAAAAAGAATAGAAGAGGATATGAGATTGATCAGCTAATTCTTAAATTAAATAAAATTTACGATGATAACTCTGAACCTTATAAACACTATAGAGAAACTCACGGACACATCCCACCATGGATTCTTTTAAAAGGTACTACTCTAGGAAACTTGGTAACAATGTGTAAGCTACTAAAACCTGCTCAAAAAGAGCAAGTCATTGCAACCTGCCTAACAATTCCTAAAGAATTTATAACCGAGGAGGTAAAAGCAACCTTTTCAGAAATTTTATACCTAGTTTTGGCATTTAGAAACCGTGCTGCCCATAGCGGTAGACTGTTTAATTATCATTCTGAGAAATATTCAATCAGCTACAGAGAATTTTTCCACAAACGTATGAATATATCTGAAGCCGGCTATAGAAAAGGGGCTGGAAAAAACGATTTATACACCCTTTTCAACTCTCTTACATGGTTTAAGAATGAGGATGCAACATTTCATGCCGAATTTGCTTTATTCTATTCTCTCAAGGAACATCTTAAAAAGTTCCCTGATGACGATGTTATGTTTACGATAGAATCAGGTATGCCATTAGAGTATATAAAGGACAAAATAGCTAAGTATTCTGAATAGAACCATCTACTAAGTAGATATCAGCCCCATATCCGCCTTGTTTCATGCTCTGGCATTATTGCTTAAAATCGAAAATAAGGGGTTATCGTAGCCCCTCGCATGGTATAAACTCAAAATCTTTTCTAATTGCTTGCCTGCTGATGGAAAAGGAGTAAAACCATGAAGATTACAGAATACAAAAAGAAAAACGGGACTATCGTATACCGAGCAAGCGTGTATCTTGGAGTTGATAAACTTACAGGGAAAAAGGCTAGAACTACGGTAACTGCCAAAACAAAAACAGGCGTTAAAATCAAAGCTAGAGAGGCCATTAATGCTTTTGCAAACAATGGATATAGTGTTAAGGAAAAACCAACCATTACTACTTATAAGGAACTAGTAGCTCTATGGTGGGAGAGTTATAAGAATACAATCAAACCAAACTCCCAGCAATCCATGGAGGGGATCGTAAGGCTCCATATTTTGCCCGTATTCGGCGATTACAAGCTAGACAAGCTTACTACTCCTGTTATTCAGCAACAGGTCAACAAGTGGGCTGACAAGGCCAATAAAGGTGAAAAAGGGGCATATGCAAACTATAGCTTCCTAAACAATATAAACCGTCGTATTCTCCAGTATGGAGTTACAATGCAAGCGATCCAGCATAACCCAGCTAGGGATGTCATTATCCCACGTAAGCAACAAAACAAGGAGCATAAGGTAAAGTTTTTCAGCAATCAGGAACTTAAACAGTTTCTAGACTACCTGGATAACCTAGACTTATCTAGCTATGAAAATCTCTTTGACTACGTGCTTTATAAAACATTGCTGGCTAGTGGTTGCCGTATCGGTGAGGCTTTGGCTCTTGAGTGGTCTGATATTGACCTTAAAAAAGGTATTATCAGCATTTCTAAGACTCTGAATAGATACCTAGAAACAAATACACCTAAGTCTAAAGCTGGTCTAAGAGAAATTGATATTGATAAAGCTACAGTTTCCCTGCTCAAGCAATATAAAAAACGTCAACAAGTCCAGTCATGGCAATTAGGACGGTCTGAGGGAATTGTCTTTACTCCTTTTACCACAAAATACGCCTACGCTTGCTTACTAAGAAAGAGACTACAAAGTCACTTCAAAGGCGCTGGTGTTCCTGATATCAGTTTCCACGGTTTCCGACACACTCACGCTACAATCATGCTATATGCTGGCATAGAGGCCAAAGACTTGCAATACAGATTAGGTCACTCTAATATCTCTATGACTTTAAACACTTATGTCCATGCTACCAAAGAGGGAGCAAAAAAAGCCGTCTCAATCTTTGAATCGGCTATTAGCAATTTATAAAAAATAAGGGTGTCCCATTTTGGGGCTACCCTCTTACTATACCTAAAATTGGTTAAGGGTAACTAAAAGGGTAGTAAAAACAAAAAAAGCACTAAGGGAAAGCGCCCCAAAGTGCTTAATATCAAGGCTCTAAAGCCTATCTTGTTTAATAAAATATTACAACATTTTGTTGTAGAATTCAACGACAAGTGCTTCGTTGATTTCTGGGTTGATTTCGTCGCGTTCTGGCAAGCGAGTCAATGAACCTTCCAATTTTTCAGCGTCGAATGATACGAATGCTGGACGTCCAAGAGTAGCTTCTACTGCTTCAAGGATAGCTGGAACTTTCAATGATTTTTCACGAACTGAGATCACTTGACCTGGAGTTACGCGGTATGATGGGATATCAACGCGTTTTCCGTCAACAAGGATGTGACCGTGGTTTACGAATTGACGAGCTTGACGACGAGTAGTCGCAAGACCAAGACGGTAAACAACGTTATCCAAACGACGTTCCAAAAGAAGCATGAAGTTGAAACCTAGGATTCCGCCTTTGATTTTTGTAGCTTGTACGAACAAGTTACGGAATTGTTTTTCACCTACACCGTAAGTGAAACGAAGTTTTTGTTTTTCAGCCAATTGCAAACCGTATTCTGACAATTTAGAACGGTTGTTTGGTCCGTGTTGTCCTGGTACGTAGTTACGACGTGCCAATTCTTTACCTGTACCTGTAAGTGAAAGGCCAAGGCGACGAGCTTGTTTCCAAGATGGTCCTGTATAACGTGACATGTGAATGTCCTCCTGATATAAATAATATTTCGGTGGAAATAGTCACTTAGAAAGCCCTGATTCGTGCAGATGCCCTTCGCCTAAACAGCCAAGGTTACTTATCATAAGACACCTGTTGACGAGCTTCATGCTTTCCTGCTGATATTTCACACAAAATCCATTTTACCATGAATGGCTAGATTTGTAAAGGGGTTTTAAGCTTTATTTTCATTGCCAGAGAGGTTAAGAAGGAGGGTAAAGGTGCTTCCGTGGCCGTACTGGCTGGTAACTATGATTTCTCCCCCTAATTGATGGGCCAATTCACGCGCAATCGCAAGCCCTAAGCCATGACCACCTGTTTTCATGTTACGAGAAGTTTCTACACGATAAAGGCGTTTGAAAATATTCTCCAAATCCTCTGGGGCAATCCCCTGTCCCTCATCGGTCACACTGATTGAAAGTTGGTTATTTTCCAGCTTAGCTACCACTTCCAACTTGGTTCCTGGAGCAGAGTATTTAAAAGCGTTATTGATCAGATTCACCAAGATGCGAGAAAGCTTGGCATAATCTCCTTCAATCCGGGCAGACTCTGGGATTACCTGCAAATGGACATCTCGCTCCTCCTGCTCAATCAAGAACTGAAATTCACTCATGCACTCAATCAAGAGCTGGTCCAAAAAAATACTGTCCTTGCTGGTCGTTTCGACCTGATTTCTAGCTGTGTTTAGGGTCAAAAAATTCAACTCCTCAACCAGTTTATTGAGTCTCTCAGTCTGACGCCCAATGGTTGCTAGATAATGGTCCTGTTCTCCTTCCTTGATAACCCCATCCAAAATCCCTTCTACCGTCGCTTGGATCGAAGTGATGGGGGTCTTGATATCATGCGAAAGTTGAGCAATCATCAAGCCCTTTTCACGTTCGCTTTCTTCCAAGGAATCAAAGGTGGCCTGCAAATCATGGGACATTTCATTGAAAGCTTGTCCTAATTGCTGAAATTCTAAAGGTCCTTGAACCTCCAGATTTGAAGGAAAATCCTTGTCCGCTACCCGCTTGGCATGTTCCTTAAGTTTGCCCAATGAAGTAAAGACAGGCGATAGGAGAAAGAGACTAATCCCAGCACCGATAAAACTAGCCACGAGAGTCATACCCACTAGGAAATAAATTTCTCTTTCTTCAATTAGCATTCGCTGGATGGCCCAAAAAACCACGATAATCGTTAGGAGTGTTGAAATGACATACCCCACTAAAATGTAACTTTTTAATTTCATTGACTACCTCGTGCTTTCTCAATTTTATAGCCCAAGCCCCAGACGGTTTTGATGGTCGGTGTTTCTGCACTAGCATATTTAGCCAACTCCTGTCGAAGAGCATGAATATGAACATTCAAGGTATTAGTGTCATCCACATAGTCTTCCTGCCAGACCTTTTCATAGAGGTCTGTCTTAGAGAAAACCCGCTCTGGATTGCTGGCTAAAAGCCATAGAAGTTCGAAGGATTTGACGGTCAAATCAAGCGCCACATCTCCGACTTGGACCTCATGACTACCGTGATTCATCCGTAAATTCCCGAGACTGACGACCTCTGTCTCACCTCCACGATGAAGGCGACGCAAGATATTGTGGACACGCAAAACCAGCTCACGAGGACTAAAGGGCTTGGCAATAAAGTCATCTGCCCCTAAGCTCAAGCCGTAAATCTTGTCCTGCTCACTGGTCTTAGCCGTGATAAAGAGAAAAGGCTGATCCGGAGATTGATACTGAACTTCGCTAATCAAATCATAACCATCCATCCGAGGCATCATGATATCTGTAATAATCAAATCAATTGGTTTTCTCTTGAAGATTTCTAAGGCCTCTACTCCATCATGGGCCACCAAAACCTGATATCCTGCCTGAACCAGATAACGTTGATGAATATCTGTGATTTCTACCTCGTCGTCAACGAGTAAAATTGTCTTTCCCATCTGTCTCTCCTTTGAAAAAAACAGTGCTATACCACAATAGTATAACACTATTTTAATCTCTTTACGAACATTCTAAACGATATCTGGATTTTTCATATCCTAGATAGAAAGTCTGTAGCTAGACTAGTCATTTTCTTCTTTTTTAGCTTTCAAACCGAGTCCACCTAGAAGTCCGGCCAAGGCTAATCCAAAGAATCCAAGAGTAGCCATTGATGTTTGGGCTTCACCAGTATATGGAAGCATGTCTTTTTGGTCTTTCATTTGATCAGCCATCATTGGACTTGATACCTTGTTATTAGATACCATCTTGCCTTCATCAGACATTTTGCTTGAGGCTGCTGGAGCTTGATCTTGTTTCATGCTTGGTGTTGCCATAGGCTGGCTAGCATTCATGGTTTTGTCCTGCTCTTTGTTAGGCATCATCTTATCCTGACTAGCAGCTGGCATTTTAGATTTCATCTCATCTTGATTGGCACTAGGCATTTGAGCGTTCATCTTAGATGCATCTTGATGACTATTCATCATTGGAGCCGGCATAGCTGAACCATTAGAAGATGGGACGAAACCTGACTGCATCGGAATCAGAGACTGATGTCCATGCAAGTTCACTGTCAAATCTTTTGTCGCTACGAGATTGCTCAAATCAGCCTTGCCATCTTTGGCACCGTATACCTTGATAGTTGCCTTGTAGCTTTGAGTGCCGTTTTGTTTCAAGAGGTCTAGAAGTTCTTTATCTGATTTGCCTTGAGTTCCTGCCAAGTCTACTTCGTAGAAGTAAAGGCCTTTGCCCAATTTTTCCACTGGTGGAAGAGCGGGGTTTTTAGCTGAACCGTTGTCTGACCATGGAGCCTTGTCTGAGGCTTTCAAGATAAGGCGGGTTAACATACCGTCACCAGCGAAGAATTCGTATGGAATGACTTGGTTGACACCAGCTGTGAATGGCCCTGGGAAATTCGCTTTATCCAAATAAGTAGCTGGGACGTCTACTGTATCTTTAGTATTGTAAGCTACGCCTTTTTGCACTTCAGCTGGAGTAGTTAAGCCGTTCAAGTTGACATCCAAATCCTTAGTCGCTACGAGATTGCTCAAGTCTGCCTTGCCATCTTTAGCACCGTACACCTTGATAGTAGCTTTATAACTTTGAGTTCCGTTTTGTTTCAAGAGGTCAAGCAACTCTTTATCTGATTTACCTTGAGTTCCTGCCAAATCTACTTCGTAGAAGTAGAGACCTTTGCCCAATTTTTCTACTGGTGGAAGAGCTGGATTTTTAGCTGAACCATTGTCTGACCATGGAGCCTGGGCGGATGCTTTCAAGATAAGGCGAGTTAACATACCATCACCAGCGAAGAATTCATATGGGATAACTTGGTTAACACCGGCTGTGAATGGGCCTGGGAAATTCGCTTTATCCAAGTAAGTGGCTGGGACATCTACTGTATCTTTGGTATTGTCAGCCACACCTTTTTGGACTTCAGCTGGAGTGGTTGCTGGCTGAGCTTCATTTGCTTCACGGTCTTGTCCAGCAACTGTAGGCGCAGGATTTGTCGCAGGTTTAACCGCTTCCTCTGTTTCTTTCTTAGATTCTGGTTTTGCTTGCACTTCTTCTTTTGGCGCTACCACTTGGTCTTTATCAGCTACATTCACTTTTTCTGGAGAGCTTGTAGCATCCAAGCTTGCTTTAGGTGTTGCGTCTGCCTGTTCTGAAGGAAGAGCTGTATCGACTGCTTCTTTGAGAAGTTCTGCTGGTAAGTCGCTCTTTTCACTCACCGAAGTCGCATCTGGTACGACTTGAGCAGGGGTTGGATTGACCACATCGGCACGTACAGAACTTGGTTGACCAACTAGGACAAAGAAGCCACTGGCTACAACAACTGAGGCAACACCGACACTAAGACGGCGAATAGACCAACGTGTATATCTTTGATTTGGATTGAATTTCATAGGATTCTCCTTAGAGTTTTTCTTTATTTGATGACTCTAGTATAATCTCCTAAAATTAAAAAGGATTAAGAAAAAGTTAAAATTTTTCTTAAATCCCTCTTATAAAATACTTATATTAATTAAATCCATAAACAGACTTGGTAATTTGATAGACGACATTGGACAGTTTGCGAGCTGGCAAGACCGAATGTTTGGTCAAACGGCTGAGCATGGTCTTCCGAATAGCCTGAAAGACCTCTGGATTTTCCTGCTGAATATAGATCCACAGCTCCCGTTTTTTGGCCAGATGCTCTGCTGTGCCTGCTCGGTTGAGCAGGGCACTGGAAATCACTGTCGTAATCTCAATATGATTCAACAGATATTCTCGCATTTTTGGATGACTCACTTGGGATAAATCAAGCTGGTCTACCAAGAGTCGATTGACCTTGAGTTGTTGATCAATTCGCTTAATCATCACTTGCTCATTGACAGACTGGTCCTCACGCCCAATCAAATAACGATAGAAGTCGACAGGCAGATAGTACATTGTCTTGACCTGCTGAAGGGGGGTAAAGACAAAGAGATTATCGACATAAAAAGTATGCTCAGGCAATTGGAACTGACTCGCTCGCAACAAATCTGTCCGGTAAATCAGCGAGTGCATCATGATATACTGGCCTTTGGAGAAATTTCCGACCTGGTCCCAGCCAAAAATCTGTTGGACAGGCAAGACTGACTCATAACTCATACTCTTCTTACGAGACTGGCCTTCCTTTTCATAGACAAAATTGGTCACAAAGGCATCAACTCCCTGACCCTCATTCTCTAGTTCCTGCAAGGTTTCAAGAATCTTTAGGTAAGCACGAGGATCCACCCAGTCATCACTATCAACTACTTTAAAATAACGACCAGAAGCCTCTGCCAAGCCTCGATTGACAGCACCGCCATGGCCCTTATTTTCCTGATAGATGGCTCTAACGATGCTAGGATACTTGCTGGCTAAACGCTCAGCGATTTCCTGAGTCTGGTCCTGAGACCCATCATTGATAATCAAAATCTCAACTTGCTCACCACCAATCACTAGCGACTCCACACAGTAATGAAGATAGGCTGCGGCATTATAGCTAGGAATGGCGATAGACAATAACTTCATAATCTACTCCTTTAGGGGACTGATTTTTTCTTACTCTCTTGTCACTTCTTTCTATTTTACCATAAAGTCCAGTTTTTGAAGGACTTTTACTAGAATGCAAGAGGTTCTAGTCTCAATTGGAATACAGGTCTCTCTATTTCCTATCTTGAACATTAAAAAAGAGGGAATTTCCCTCCTTAGGAATTTAACTCTGCCAAATCATCTAGATATTGGTTGTTAATGACCGCCAAGATATAGGCATCTGCCCTCAAGAGATCATTGGGACCAAACTGGACATCTAGCGGTGAATTTTCTTGTTCACGAAATCCTAGGACATTGAGGTTGTATTTGCCACGTAGATCTAGCTGGCTCAGGCTTTGACCTGCCCAGACACTAGGAATCTTCATCTCCACGATAGACACATTTTTATCCAGCTGAAAGACATCAACATTGTTATGAAAGAGAATGGTCTGCGCTAGAGACTGCCCCATTTCATACTCAGGTGAAATCACCGAGTCAGCACCGATTTTTTCTAGCACCTTCTTAGCTGTCTGGCTTTTGACCTTGGCAATAACCCTTGGTACCCCTAGACTCTTACAATGCATAACTGCAAGCACACTCGACTCTAGATTTTCCCCTGTTGCGACGACAACCGTATCACAGGTATCAATTCCAGCGGTTCTGAGGAGTTCCTCATCTGTAATATCGCCCACAACTCCACGCGCCAAAACAGGCTCAAATTGATTGATGCGCTCGGCGTGGTCGTCAATGGCAATGATATTCATATCTTGCTTGGCTAGAGCCGTCAGGACACTACTCCCAAAAATCCCCAAGCCTAAAATTCCAATCGTACGATCTGACATCGTTCTTCCTTTCTTATCCAATACTAATATCTGCTTTCATATACTGAATCAAATCTTTCTTATCCGGCTGGTAATCCGCTAGACTAACCAGCAAGGTCAAGGGACCGATACGGCCGATAAACATAAGCAACATGACAATGCTGAGGGCTAGCTTGCCCAATTCTGGTGTCAAATTTGCCGTTACCCCAACTGTCGCAAGGGCTGAAATGGTCTCAAACATGAGGTAGATAAATCGCGGGGTTCCTTCTGCCGTAATTCCCAGCAACATCAAGCCCAACAAGAAGGTCATCAAAAAGATAATGAAGACACTAAAGGATTTTTGGACTGTTCGGGTTTCAATGGTTCTCTGCGCAACATTGGCATGAGGCAAGCCCAGCAACTCACTACGAGCAAAGACCAACAAGACAAAGAAGGTCGTAATCTTGAGCCCCCCAGCCGTCCCTCCAGGCGCACCGCCGAGAAACATCTGTAGGATATAGATAAATAAAGTCACAGGCCGAGCTTGGGTGTAGTCAATAGAGGCAAAGCCAGCTGTTCTCATGCTGACGGTTTGGAAAAAGCTAACCAGCACTTTCTCTGGGACACTGAGATTGCCAATGGTTCCAGGATTGTGCCACTCCGTAAAGAGTGTAGATACTGTCCCAAACAGCAAAATCCCTGCAGTTAAGAAGAGAACCAGCTTGGTGTGGAAACGTAGACGGCGTTTTTTCTTCTTGTCAAACTGGGTTGCCAAGTCAAACCAGACCATAAAGCCGAGACCACCCGTGATAATCAAGCCAGCAATGACCAGATTGATCAAGGGATCCGTCTGAAAAGCCACTAAACTGCTACTGCCGAAATTATCAAAACCAGCATTACAAAAGGCTGAAATGGCTAAAAAGATAGAGGTAAAAATGCCTCGTCCCCAGCCGAACTCAGGAATAAAACGGAAACTTAGTAGAAAGGCACCAAAGCCCTCCACCAGAAAAGTCGTCAAAAAGATGGAACGCATAAAAGACTTCAAAGACTTACTTTCCCCATAACTAAAACTCTCCTGAATGGTTTCACGACTACGCAGACTAAGCTTTTGCTTACCTTGGATATAAAAAATCCCGATAAAGGTCATGAGCCCCAGACCACCAATCTGTATCAAGAGCATACAAATCAACTGACCCCAAATATTATAGGTGGTAGCCACCGGTTGCGTAAAAAGGCCGGTTACACAGACCATGGACACCGTCGTAAAGAGATGGTCAAAATAAGTGGCCTGAGAACCACTTGCCTGAACAAAAGGCAAACTCAAAAGAAGAGAGCCTATAAAAATAACTCCAGCGAAACTTAAAAAAATGCGACGAGCAGACGAAAGTCCGCCAAAGACCCTTTCAAGTTTTTTCACAAATAATTTGAATAACATACATCCATTGTACCATAAAAAGAAGAAGAGTAGCTAGATCTGAAAGGCAATCTCAAGGCAGAGTTCCAAAGCCTTCTCAAAAGCTTCTGAACCCCAGTCACGACTATCGTACTGGTCCAAGTCTGCTAAGGAATCAGCTGTGAACAACAATTCACCCCAGAGAACCCCTCGCAGTTGGGCTACTGCCGCAAGCGCAGAACACTCCATCTCCACAACAGCACAGCCCTCTTCCTTACGATAAGCCACCTTTTCAGCCGTTTCTCGGTAAAAACCATCTGTGGTCCAGGTCATGACTTCTTCATAGGGAATCCCTCTGGCCTCCAAAACTTGCTCAATAGCAGCAATAGCCTCTGGCTGCATTTCCATATAACGAGAAGGGGCCACATAGTGATAACTGGCTCCTTCATCTCGCAGAGCCCGAACAGGGACTAGAAAGGCATTTTCTTCTATATCAGTCAGCACACCACAGGTTCCAGCGGAAATAATCTGCTCCACACCATAGCCAATCAACCAATCCATAAACTGGGCTGCTGGAGCTGAACCAACAGGAGCCTGAGCCAAACAAAGTTCCTCGCCCTTGTAATTGATGACATAAACTGGATAGGTCTTGGTGGCAGAAACAAATTCGCCGACACAGTCCGCCCC
The DNA here is from genome assembly GCF_047460035.1 of Streptococcus mitis. GTDB lineage: Bacteria > Bacillota > Bacilli > Lactobacillales > Streptococcaceae > Streptococcus > Streptococcus mitis_DW. The sequence goes on from NZ_JASHHB010000005.1 coordinate 84,431, forward strand.
TACTTCCCTCGCATAACGGTCAATCTCCTCACCTAAAAAAGCATAGACACACTTCTTTGGCAATTTCAAATCCAGCCCCTCGTGATTGGGCATGATAACCGCCTGAGGATTATCATCAAACTCTAAAATAGGAATCGCGTGTTTCTGAATCATAACCTACCTCCTCTAATTTTGTACTATTGTATCAAAAGCTGACAGAGTGTCAAGGAATTCTCTTTAGCAAGCCAGAAATCTCCTCTTCCATACACTTGAGAAATCGTTGCACCGCTGGAGAAGTCGGTTTCTGTTTTGGCAAAGCGATTGAGGACTTATGAAGAATACAAAATCCAACAACAAAAAAGACATGAATCTGAAATAAGCAGAACATGTCTTTTTTAGCTTGTTTGAAAGTCAAGTAAATAAATCTTAGCTCTTCTAGAACTCCCTTATTTCCACAAACCACCTAAAATCTGTTTTTCTAATAAGTCTAGGTCCTCTTCCTTTATTTCTCCGTTGTCGCTAACGATATAAAGTTGAGCGAAGTAAGCCAACAATGGACCAACACAAATACGAACCATTTGAGGAATCGTTAACTCTGGATTTACACGTGGATCTGCTAGCAATTCTTTATGAAGCACTCGAAGTTTATCTTGAATAGCATTCCAGATAAAAATCTGTTCATTTTTTAGTTTCTTATTTGAAAAACTCTCCTGCAGAATGATTTTCATCAAAGCACGATTTTTTTTGAGATAGCTCATACGATCGTGGACGAGATAACGAACCCTCTCTTCTGTCGTTTCAAAAGCTAAGAGTTCCTCAACAAAACTACCGAAAATGCCTGGGACTACAGGATGTAAAATAGCCGTCAGTAGATCATCCTTCGTCTTAAAATACTTAAACAAAGTTGCCTGGCTTAGTCCAGCACGCTCAGCTATGTGAAGAGTTGAGGTCCCATGGTAACTCCTAGTTGATATGAGATCCACTGCTGCCTGCATGATTTTTTTCTTTCCTTGAGGGTAATTCGCTTCTTCTAAGTAATCTTCAAACGATTCAAAAACAGTCTTATCCATCTAATCTTCACACCTTTTTAGCATTATTTATGTTGATTTCTAAACTTTACGATAACGACGCAATCCAACAATATTGAGAATTGTTAAAATGATCAAGAAAATCATTAAAACACCAAGATTTGGCAAAATATCACCAAGATTGTGTCCGTAAAGAATAATCTGGCTTATTGCATCACCAGAATAGGTTAATGGCAAAAATTTCCCCACAGTTGGAGCCCATGCTCCCATGGATGACAATGGAATAATCCCTGAGAAAAAGAGTTGAGGCATAATCACGAGAGGAATAAATTGCATCATTTGGAATTCTGATTTTGCTAGAGTAGACAAGAGAATTCCAAAAGCTAGTGCTACAAGAGCCAGTACCACATTAACTATTATAACATTTAAAATATTTCCTACAACTTCTACATCTAGTAGCCAAATTGCTGCTAAGACGACAACTGCCGTTTGAAAAATCGCAATAATACCGTAAGACAACATATAGCCATAGACAATTTCAGAACGTTTCACTGGGGTTGCTAACAAGCGATCCAAGGTTCCACTTGTGCGCTCTTTCAAAAGTGCCATACCAGAAATCAAAAAGACAAAGAAGAAGACCACAAAGCTAATTAAAATTGGAATCATACGTGCAAAGAATCCAGTATTTTTATCTCCATATTGGTAAGATTCTTTGATTTCAGGCGCCTTTGCATCTAATTTCAATTGTGGAAGAGCTTGTTTGATACGAGATAGTAACTGATCGGTGCCTTCACTGGCGATACTTGTTCGTAACACTTGTCGTATCATAGATGTCTTGGAGGCATCTGTATTTGCGTAGTCGACCTGATACTCACCGTCTTTATAAGAAATCACAGCATCGACTTTTTCATTTGCTAGCGCTTCTTTGGCCTGATCTAAGTCTTGATAAGTCTCGATGTCCACATGATCAAGCTCATCCATTTTCGTTATCAAACCAGTTGGTAGATCTTGTGTCGCTAACTTGACATTCACGGTTGTACTAGCTGAAAACATGAGGTTCATCAGCCACATAATAAATACCGGCGCTACAAACATCATAGCCAAGATTCGTTTGTCACGAAGCAATTCTTTGATAACTTTTTTAGCAATAGCAATGGTTCTCATCTTACTCTCCTTCTGCTTTCAAAAATACTTCTTCAATACTTGAAACTTGATAACTTTCTTTTAAGTGTTGCGGTGTATCAAAAGCAATGATTTTTCCACCTAATAATAAGCCGACCTTATCCGTTAACTCTGCTTCATCCATAACATGGGTAGTAACTAATATCCCAACCCCATTGTCTCTAAGCGCGAATAATTCTTTCCAGATTTTCTTCCGAAGAGAAGGGTCGATTCCAACTGTCGGTTCGTCCAAAATCAAGAGCTGAGGATTCCCCAGAAGCGCGATGGCTAAAGACAAGCGTCGCTTCATTCCTCCAGAATAACCGGATACCGTTTTATTCAAATGCTCTGCCAGATCCACAACTTGAGCCACATGGGCAATTTCAGCTGTCAGATCTCTTTTGGATAGCCCTTTTAGCTGACCAAAAAATTCCAGATTTTCTTGACCTGACAAAGCCTCATATAAGGCATCTGACTGGGCCATATAACCAATATCTCCTAAAATATGACGATTGGGCATAGTATGATCCAATACCAAAGCAACCCCTCCGTCAGCTTTTTCCATCCCTAACATAGTCTTAATCATAGTCGATTTACCAGCACCAGACGGACCTATTAAGCCTATAATTTCTCCCGGCTGCAATTCAAAGCTGACATGATTCAAAACCATTTGACGACAAAAAGACTTATCCAAATCTTGTAAATGTAGCAATTTTTTCATATGCTTCCTCCTAGGTGAGTGGTTACTCACTTACTGAATATAGACCTATTATAGTGAGTGGTTACTCACTTATCAAGAAAAAAGTTGAAATTCTTTAAAAAATAAAGCACCAGATTCGTATCTGATGTTTATAATGCACATATCTTATTTCTAAAAATGTTTTTGAACTTCCTCTCTATACTCCGAAATGGTCTTTTCTGTCCACTTTTTAAAGGCCTATTTCCCCTCTACTTTTCTCGGCTAATCCAACCATCGTCATTGCTATCGCAACTCTAATGACCTTGGTAATGGGAATTCATTTTACTCATTTTTATATGAAACAGACTAAGAAATTTTCAAGACCTAATTGAAACCAAATTAGCCCTTGGAAGTCAAAAAATCCTCGAACTCTACGCTGACCGTCTAGCAGAATCAGACCAAATGCGGCATGGCATTTCTAAGAATTCGGTTAAGGGACGTAACCTACAAGCTGCTTACGTGGATGGATTTACTTTGAGAGATTTCTTCGCCTTCAACCAAGGACTAAATAAAATGGGTGACCAAGCACTTCCTTTTAAAATTCACCCTGAACATTTTGTATTTGCTGGAGTTCACGGTGGACAGGAAGTGAGGAGTTGATTGGAGAGTACGGTCAACCAACTTATCAAAAAATCTTTATCAGTCTAGATACTGAAAAAACAGGCGTTCCGGATGCCGATACAAAAATTTCTATGGCAGGTGATACTGCTACTCTCATGTCCGATACAAGCCTTGATATCAAGATGTATGGTATGCATCAGTTCAAGATGAAAAAAGGTGGACTCCGCATCAAATTAGGCGTCTTTTCCCCAGAAGCAACCCCAAGCTAGATGGAGCTCGGTCACCAAGAACACCTAGCAGTTGAATTTTTCAATTCCCTCACAATCGCCTACCAAAACAAAACATTTAAGGGAAAACTACTCAATACCTTCTTAAAATTCAAGAAATTTAAGTAAACAACAACGGATGACTGAACAATTTAGCCTTTGAAAGCTACGATTATAAAATCCCTCGTAACATATCAATTTATCACCCATATAAAAAGATAGCCATTCTAATTGAATGCTATCCTTTTTTGTTTATCCTCGTCCGCCAGGTGCTGGACCGCCAGAACCTCCATTCGGACCTCCGCCTCCAGGCATAGAATTGACAATATCTGTTTGTTTTTCGCCGTTGAGATAGATATCTCCACCTGTATAGGTCGCTGTTCCATCAAAGTCAAAGCCTGATTGACCAATCATTTTAATGGTTCCACCTGTGACCGTGATATTGCCATTTGAGTCAATCGGATCTGTGTCCCCTTGACCGACTTCTACAGTTAGATTACCACCTGTCATGGTAAAGTAAATATCGCTTTGCTGAGCATTTTTATTAGCTGCATTGACCCCATCATCTGTCGCGTAGACATTGATATCACCACCATTAATCGTAATGGCTTTCCCTTCAATTCCTTCAGTCGAATTCTTGACGGTGTAAGTACCGCTGTCAATCACTAGGTTACCAGAAGCGTGAATACCGTCATCTCCTGCTGTGACTGTTATGGTATTGTTAGCCAAATACATATTGCCGACAGTCATATCCTCATCATTGTCAACTTTGACACCATCTTCCTTGGCATCGATGGTCATGGTCGTACCAGTGATATTGAGTTCATCATTAACATTAAAGGCATCGCCAACTGCTATGATGTTATAGGTTCCACCCGTGATGTGGAGGGTGTCGTTGGCCTTGATTCCGTTGTTCTTCTTGCCATCGACAGTAAGGGTACCTGAGCCATTGATGGTCAAATCCACCTTAGAAAAGAGAGCTGCATTTGCCTTGTCATCACTATTAGAGCTTGAGTCAGAGAGACTGTTGGTAGTTCCCTCCGCCAGAGTCAGGTAGACATGACCGGCTGATGTCGCTGAAATTGCTGCATTGGTATTGGTAATGGTCGCACCTTTTAGGACTAGATGAACATCTGCCGACTTATCTGCCTCGACCTTGATCTGCACTCCGTCAGACTGACCTGAAATCACATAGGTCCCTGCTTTTGAGATGGTCACCGTTGAGCCAGAAACTGTCACACCGTCTCCAGAGACACTGGCAGATGAGCCTGATAGCTCAATCTTAGAGGCTGTGCTTTCATCATAAGAAGTATCATAGTCCTTTTCTGTAAAATAAGAAGATTGACTGTTTTTAGCTGAAGTTGTGATGGCAGTAGTATCTGCCGCTGCAGTTGTACTTGACTTAGTCGTTGACTGCCCACAAGCTGTCATCAAGGTCAAAGCTGTTACACTGGTTAAGATTAGGGTCCATTTTTTTGATTTCATACCTTTTTCCTCGCCTTCCTTTAGCTTGAGCTTAGTTTACAGGGGAAGTCTGAAAAAAATCTAAACTTTTTCTGAAAGTTTTCTTAAGTTCAGTTTCAATTAAGTTATCTTTAACAAAAGTTTTAGGAAAATTCCATAGACTAATTACAAGCAAGTTCAACTTGCCCAGACACACCTATCTGCTAATAAGATAGCGTACTAAAATAGTTTGATAAAGGAGACAGGATTTATGAAACCAATTGAAACGAGCTTTAAACGAATCGAAACCAAATATGTCGTTGCCAAGACTGATTTGGCTAATTTAATAGAGGACTTAAAAATATACCTCGTAGAGGATGATTATCCAACTTCGACCATTTCCAACATCTACTTTGATACAGAGCAATTTGATATGATTCAGGAGGATGGCCAAGGTACTAAGCGCAAAGAAAAGATTCGGATGCGAACCTATCTCAGTCAAGTCCAGCCTGATAGTCAGGTATTTTTAGAAATCAAATCTAAGGACAGAGCTGGTGTCGGACGAAAACATCGTCTCTTATCGACTCCCCAGTCTATCACCCAGTTTATGACCAAGGGACAGCTGGATAGCAGTATCAAGGACCGAATGATGATTGAAAAAATTCAGCAACTCCAAGAGGAATATCAGCAAGCAATTATCCCTCGTATGTATATTTACTACGACCGTTTTTCTCTCAAGGAAAAGAAAGAAATTAGCGGATTTCCCTACAATAAAATTCGTATCACTATTGACCAAAATCTAACCTATCGTGATGATAATGTCAGTTTATTCTCAGGAAAGGACGGTTGCCCTCTACTAAACGAGGACATTGTCATCATGGAAATTAAAGCACCTGGTAGAAAACCCCAATGGCTACAAGATATTCTCGACCAATATGGACTTGTAGAGCAGAAATTTTCAAAATACAGCTGTGCCTACCACAAGTCTCAAGGGCTGGACTATAGCCCACGACCAAGCACAGAAAGTGTAGGTACTACTTATGTCTAATCTTTTCAACTCTATTTTCAACGACACAACTGCCACTGCCAATCCTATCCAGCTCTTTCTGGCTCTCTTGGTCAGCCTGATTTTAGGCTTGGCGCTGACCTGGGCTTACAAACACCGTACCCTCTATACACGGGAATTTGCTGTTAGTTTGACCCTACTCCCCTGCTTGATGACCTTGGTCATCTTTCTGGTAAATGGTAGCCTAGGAACCTCTATCGCCGTTGCAGGAACCTTTAGCCTCATTCGTTTCCGTTCAGCTACCAGTGGCTCACGGGAACTAATTGCTATCTTTCTTGCCATGATTATCGGGCTGGCGGCAGGGACAGGATACCTAGCTCTAGCGGTTCTCTTCACCGTCTTTATCTTAGCAGTATGGCTTCTTTTGGAAAAACAACAAAGCAAGAGCAATCACCAACGTCGCAGACTATTGACCATTACAATTGCCAACCAAGAAGAAAAACTCCAAACTATCCAATCTGGGCTGGCACAATACTGTACTGAATTAGACCTCATCTCCATTGATACCAGCAATGATGGACAACAAGTCACCACTATCTATGAGGTGGATTTCAAGGCTCAAACCGATGATTTCCAAATCATCCATTACCTCACTAAAGAACAGGATACTTACCAGGTTTCCCTGACAAAAAATGCCAAGAAGAGAAAGAATTTGTAGAACTTCTAGCGTAAAAACTGATTTATGATAAAAGGCATCCTATCAACGTTTTTTAAACACTTGATAGGATGCCTTTTTCTTATCTTAAAAACTTTTTACCAATCTCTTTATTTAACAGGTATCTCCTTAATCACGCGCGCAGGATTACCAGCTAGGACAAGGTTGTCGCCAAAGGACTTGGTAATCACAGCCCCCGCTCCAGCAACAACATTATTCCCCAGTGTCACTCCCGGAAGGACAATGACACCACCTCCAGCCCAGAAATTATCTCCAATAGTGATGGGCTTGCCGTATTCGACCCCTGAATTGCGTTCCTGCGGATCTAGTGGGTGGAGGGGAGTTAAGAACTGACAGTTGGGACCAATCATAGCATTGTTACCGATGCGAATGGGGCAGACATCCAGCATGGTCAAGTTCCAATTAGAATAAAAATTTTCCCCTAGATGGATATTGACTCCATAGTCGACCACCAGGCGTGGATTAACATAGAGATTTTTCCCAGTCGAACCAAACCAAGTCTTGACAATCTCCGCCCCCTTCAAGGGATCTTCTTCCTTGTTAAAAGCAGACTGTTTTTGGCGAGAAGCCTGGGCTAAAGCCCGCAACTCTGGGTCAAATGGATGATAGGGTTCTCCTGCAATCATTTTCTGGTATTCACTGGTCATTGTATTCTTCTCCTTATTCCCTACAATCATATCAAATTTTCTACATATCCGACTAGGATAAGGAGCACTTTCTACAATTGATCCTCTGATTGTCATCATATCCTGTCTAAACGAATACGGGTCACGATTCCGTCTGGGTCTGTGATTTCCAACTGGCTCGATGTCAGCCATTTGATTGGTGCATCAACTTCTTGTGCTCGTTGCGCAATCGTTAACAGTTCTTCTTTATGTGCGACTTCGATGACATAGTAGGCCAAACCTGGCAAGCCTTGCTTACGCGGAGCTAGGCCTTTTCCTCCCCATTCATTGACTGCTAAATGATGATGGTAGTCCCCAGCTGCAATCCAACTAGCGCTAGGCACACTGAATTTATCCTTTAACCCTAACACATTTTGATAAAACTGGCTGGACTTTCGACTATCCTTGACGGAAAGATGAATATGCCCCATTCTCGTACCTTCTGCTAGGATAAAGGGCTCTACTCTTTCCCCCAACTCATAAATGTCCTGCGCCGCAAGGGCCTCTGTCACTCCGATAATGCGTCCATCTTCTCGAATATCCCACGTGGAAACTGGCTTATCTCGATAGAGTTCAATGCCATTTCCCTCCAAATCCTCCAAATAAAGAGCCTCACTGTAACCATGGTCTGCGCCGCCGACAAGAGGAATCTGTAAATCTGTCAGGTGTTTCAAGGCATCAGCCAAAGCCTTGCGTGTCGGCAAGAGAATAGCCAGATGGTAAAGGCCAGAATGTTCCCTTACTTCACCGTTCTCTTGTGCTTTAATCAAGTGTACCAAGGCTTTTCCTCCAAGTCCCAGAACGACCTCTGTCTCAATTTGAGATAAGATTTCTAAACCAAGCACTTGCTGATAAAAGGCTCTTTGACTGGCCAAGTTCTTTACATTTAAAACTGCCTCTGCCAAATAAATATGGCTTTTGTATTCATAGGTCATAAATGGTTCTCTTTTCTCGTTGTAATTCTTTTAGTTACAACTGTTATATAATTTCCATCAAGAAAGTCAAGCCAGACAACTTATAGATTATGATTCTGTAATCTTGTCTATATGGGATTAGAACGAGAAAATCTACAGAGAATTGACAATCAAACCATTGAAAATTTTTACCAACTCTAAGATGACTCTCATCTCAACCCAAAAAGAAAAGGAGCGGATATGATATCCTACTCCTTTTTCTTGTCAGAAAATCTAATTAGAATTAGTCTTCTTTTTTCTTGCGAGCAACAATTCCAAATCCGCTCAATACTCCAAAAAGTCCAAGTGCTGCTAGGCGAGCATTGTCTTCTGTACCAGTGTTTGGAAGTTCAGCTTGTCCTGTTTGAGGTAACTCTTCCCCAGATTCTGAGTGTTGCCCCTGAGATGACTTGTCCTCTTCTTGGGCAACCGCTTCATCTTGATGAGAACCTTCTTGTTTTGTAGGTTCATCAATCTTAACAGGATTTGACTGAAGGTATTCTTGATTCTGTGGTTTCGTTACATCATCACCTATTACCTCCGTATATAAATGGGTAATAATGCCATCTTTTTCATGGGTCATTGTATATCGATATTTCTTACCATTTTTCGATATGATATCAGATTTAGGAGCCAATTTACCAATTTGAATTGGAATAAGTTCTTCATTTGATCCAATAATAATATGACGAGTAATCAATAATGGAGCTACAGGATGAATCGCTGGTTCACCTTTCTCACTTACAACTCCTTCTGGCAATTCTGGTCGTACTTCCGGTTCACCCTTCTCACTCACAATACCTTCTGGTAATTCTGGTCGTACTTCCGGTTCTCCCTTCTCACTTACAACTCCCTCTGGTAATTCTGGTCGTACTTCTGGTTCACCCTTCTCACTTACAATTCCTTCTGGTAATTCCGGCTGTACTTCTGGTTCACCTTTTTCACTAAAGTATTCTAAAAAGTCATAAATAACTGTTTTTTCATTTTCATCAACTGTACCTATTTCAGGCGCTGATGTAGCACGATGTCCTTTGTAAAAATAAGACTTACCATCTTTTTGAAGTATTGTTCCCACTTTAGGAGCAGTAGACGTATATTCATCTCCTATAGAAGCATCTTGTGTTAGTAGTTTTCCTGCTGCTATTTCAGTAGTTGTTCCTTCTAACATGTATTTTGCAAATACATTTCCACCCGTTGCTAGTTTATAGACATAGGTAATTTCAGTAGTTCCTGATGCAACTTTTCCTGTCTCAGCCGGAGAGCCAGTTTTCAGTCCTACTAGTTTATATTTTTTACCATCTTTGGTGATTTCTTGTAGTTTTACCGTTGTAGCATCATATGAAACCTCTTTGTTTGTTGTCGTTGGTGTTCCTACTACTACTTTTTGATTATCCTTATTTAAGTAATATTTAGTTTCTGTAGAAGATATCACTGCATCTTTAACAACATCTGTACTTTCTTTAATAGAAGTTCCATCCGCTAATTCATACTTAACAATGACACTACCTTTACTCTCAGTAGTTTCTGTTTCTTCCTTAGCGTAGATGTTTTTAACATTAGTTAGTTGATCACTAATATGGTAAGCACGGGTTGGTTGGTATAAGTCGTAATAATGAATTTCACTATAAATAGGCTCAGATATTGACGCATGTTGTTCATATTTCGTAGGTGCGGCAATTCTATATCGAACTCCATCTTTTTCATATTCTTTATATAATTGGCCTAATCCATATTGATATCTAGTATCTTCACTATAATATTTCGAACCAAAATAGCCAAATCTATAAGCTAAATAAGTTTTTTCTGGTTGATTAGAATCATCATCTTCACTAGGATAATAAGAATCTGTACTCTTATCTCCTAGTTTAAAATCTACATTTACTTCAAACACATTTTTTACAAAATTTGCATTTGTTGGAACTTGGTCGACATACTGAATTGCTTTATGAGCCTCTTTAAACTTCGTGACATTTGCTTTTTCACTCTCGTAGTTAGCAGTGTCTTTAAACTCTTCAATATTTCCAACAAATTTTGGTTCTACTTTATCTCGAGAATTTTTCCATCCTACTGTAATTTCTTTTTCGCCAAACATTTCTTTTAGCTTAGTTATATATTCTGTCACATCGTTATATTTTACAAACTTTCCGTTTTCTCTTATATAACCATTAAACTCCTGATGTACAGAATAAGTAGGACGATTCTTATTATCTACTGCATTTTTATTTGTTAATGTAACCTTATAGATTTCTTCCCATGTCTTTTCTTTTTCAGAGTTAGTGACATCTTCGTCTTTTAAATCTCTTAATCTCTCATCTAAAAGATTATTTAAGCCTTCCTCTAATGCTTTCTCATTAAAAAATGCACCCGCCGTATACGCTTCTTGTTCCGTTGCTGTAGAAACAGATTCTTTTAATGCTACCTCATTTTTTCAACAACTAATATAGTATCTCCTTCCTTAATTCCACCATCAGTTGTTATATTTTCTTTTGTAAAATCTTTAGCATCATTTTCACCTTGTTTAAATGTTTCAACAGCCCAAGAATCATTGGCTGTAGTTGGTTTTGTGGCTAAAACATACTTCCCATATTTTCCTTCATCAGTTTCAGAAACTAACCAAACTCGACTACCTTCTTTAATATTGTTATAGCGAATACTTCCATCTTCATTATGCAAGTTTCCAGGATTTGCATGTACTGTAATATCATTGAAAGTTGTTTCCTTAGTAGTCCCCTCATGTTTATCTACTTCTGTATCAATCTTATGATATTTTTCTCCGTTCTTTTCTAAAACTTTATCAGCTTCTTTGATTTTATTTAAAACATCATTATTTAAATTTGCTACATTTCCTTCATAACGTTTACCAAAAAGTCCACGAATTTTATAATCCATAGTGGTACTAGAAAGTTTTTTATCTCCAACAGGAATTTCTACATCAGATTCTTCTTTGAGTACTTCTCCTTCTTTTGTGACATAAGAAATTTTTGAATCCTTAAAGCTATCTTCACCTTGTTTTTTTATAGTTTCCTTTTCAACTCTGTCTAAATCATATTTGGCTCTATCTTCGCTTTCACGATGATTTATTTCATATCCAGCTTCTGTACTCGTTGCATGGTAATTTAAACCATCGAACACATGCATTTTTGGCATTGTATAGCTACCTGCGCCATTACTCAACGTTTCCATTTCCACACTATCTTTTGTAGGTGCTACTGTAGTTTCATTAGCTGTATTTGCAGTTTCTTCAGCCAATACCGGACTAGCTCCAACAACCATCATCCCTAATAAGACAGACGCTGCACCAATCCCTTTATATTTACGTAATGAATATTTTTGAATTGTATCTTTTTTCATAAGATATTTTCCCTTTTATTTCTTCCTACTTATTATAAAAAATCATACTAACTATTTTAGTATATCACTCTTAGTTTCCTTTATCAAACAATTATACATAAAGGAAATTAAAAAAAATAGATAATAAGATATCCAATAAAATCTCATTATCTATTTCATTTTTAGGCGTTCATGAGTGATAAATATCTCTTAGAAACTTGTTCTTTTGAATATCGATTCACAAACTTACTTGTATTTTCTAGCTCGATTTCTTTATCAGTCTCATATAAACACTTGATAAGATGCGCTAACTCCTCTGGTGTATCATATAAGCAAATATCTGAGTTCTTAGATGCATAATATTGATGAGCAATTTCAACATTAGAAAGCAAGGGAATCAATCCAAAACTCATGGCTTCAACGCAGGCATTGGCAAATAATTCCTTTTGGGAAGTTGAAATATAGCCATCATGTTCCCAATACGGTACCTCATCTACATATCCAATAACATGAATGGTAGATGGCAAAGTCGGATACTCTTTCTTCAATTTTTCAATATCTCCACCATATAAGAATACCTCTACAGGTAGGCCTTCTTGTTCTAACTTCCTAAAGGCTTCTATAATCCATTCTACCCTTTTTACCTTACTCATATTCCCTACATAACAATAGGAACTAGGCTTTCTTCTTTGTAATACTACTGAGGAAACCTGAGGTGCAAAAATCGGTGGCATAAATTGTGCATGATACCCTAAATCTTGCAAGATTGATGTTAATACTTCTGAAGCTACTAAATATCTAGTTTTTCTTCTTAGATTATGAGCTGGATTTAGCAATACATTGTCATGGATATATTCCCAATAGAGACGGTTTGTATTTTCTACAAAGCGCCATAATTTGGGAGTCACCACGTTATGTTGATCTCGAATTAAGATGTCTTTCTTATCTGTAAGACTGATTAATACCTGAATCAATAAGTCTTCGTAGGTTAACCATTCTCCATCTTTATAATATAAATAATTGTCCTCCATCATATAAATGGGACTTGGTTCTTCTCTTGGCTTATAGTACCGTGCCCGCATCGCTGTCGAACCATCTCGGTTTAACCATTCCAGTTCTTCTTTTTTATTTTTCTTTAAATATAATCCGGAAGTAAAATATAGAGTTTCTTCTTCTAATTCAATACTGGCCACAAATCCATTAATAACAGTCATTTTTCCATTAGGATATCTATCAATGATATCGGAAGGACGAATACTTAATTCATCATGACCAATATCTGATTGATAATGGCTTACACTCACTAATTCGTCCCTTTGGAAGCCTATTTGTTCATAGCCAGCCTTCCAATCGGGTCGAACTTGAGGATGGGTTAAAATATATAGATGTCCCCAACCTAAATAATCTGCAATTTTCTTTCTAGATAATTGGGAAGATTCAAATCCATATTTTCTAACTTCCTTTTTCCAAAGACCTGGGTGTATCGTAACCATTTTAGTCATAACAATCTCCTATCATATACGGTAACCTTTGCGACTCATTTATCTGTACTTGTTTGTCAGAAAGATTTACTAATCTGAATTATATCATATGAATCATACTTTTACTAGATTCTATCAATATACCTAACATCTACTTAATACCCCAATAAAAAATCCAAGCTAGTGCATGGATTTACATTTCCTAATATATATATTTATGCTACCAGCCAAGTGAAACCCTTTCAAACTGACAACCTAAGCGTCGCAATTCTTTTTGACGGTCCTCGTAGTAGGGGAGGGAAATGCCTGTGATGGTCACATGAGGCAGGTCTTGCAAATGGAGGCTGACAGATGAGGTGAAGTGATAGACCTGAACGAACTCGTATTCTTGAAAGAGCTGGGCAAGGACATCTTCAAAAATCAGCTCCGTCTCCAAGTAAGTCACGTTCGGAATTGTGAAGGTTTCCTTGGGATGAGGTAGATAGAGGTCAATGGCCAAGGCCTTTGCATAGGTACTAATAAAGCGGATGGAGATTTGGTCATCCTCTTCAGAGAACTTTTGTCCCAGCAGGACCTTGACCGTCTTGCCATTTGAGACGGGTGCTTGTGGCAGGGCAAAAAAATGCTCCAGATAGACTAGCTTCTCTCTAGTCACGACATGGTAGTCACTGCGATAGAGGGTATAATGCTTTTCCGTCCACTCAATCAAGTCATCTCTGGTCAAGCCCAAAGGCCCCACCTGACTGGGTTGAAGAGGGAGGGCATATATTCCCAAAGGGTAAATATCCGCATAGCCATCATCAAAACTCATGAGGTGATGGTAGGTCGAACTAGCAACCAAGTCCAAAATCAAGCTATTGTCAAAACTCGCATAAAAGATGGTTTCATAGTCTCCGGCCAGCTCCTGACAAATCTGAGCCAAGTCCTCTGTCGTCTGAGGATAATGAACATGGTCAAAATCCTTTGCATAATGCTCCTGACGAGCATTTTTTACAGGACTGACATAAAGGCTAACAAAGTCCTGATCAGGATAGAGTCCTTTGATATGCTGAGCTATTTTAGCCTGCAAGGGCGTTGTGGCAATGATGAGGTATTTCATCTCTTTGATTCTCCTAGGTGGTGATGGTGCAGCAAGGCCTCAACGACTTCAAAGTCCAAGGCATCGTCAATATCATAAGAATAGAGTTTGGGCATTTCATAGGCTACTGTCTTATCTGTGTAAAAGGTCTCATCTCGTAGGTAAAGGTCCTTGCGAGAAATCCAAATACTACCGTTGGGATAGTAATAGACAGGCTCTTTCTGCCGAGCATAGTGCTTAGAAACCTGAGGGGGACGGATAAATGACGACTCCGCAAACTGCAAGAAAAGACTACGACTCTTGTCCGCCTTAACACAGGAAATCAAATGGTCGGCTCCAGACTGACAGTAGAGTTGATAGGACTTGACGAGGTGCTCCACCTCTCTCAGGGGTGAGGTCACCTGTAGATTGACAAAGACCTGCTCTTCCTCAAAGGGCTGTAAAAAGTCGCGTAAGGTTTCTAAGCTAGAGGTTGTTGATAGGGCCAATTCTTTTGGTCTATGAACACAACAAATCTCTGGATAAGCTTGACGACAGAGTTCTAAATAGGCTAGAGAGTCTGAGGAAACCCAGATGTCACTAAATAGCTTGGAGACTAGAGCGACTTCGATGGTATAGAAAACCAAGGGTTTGCCTGCAAGCAGTTTGATATTTTTATCCACTAAGCCGCGCGAACCCGAACGGATCAAAATGACAGCTATGGGTTTAGATTTTGCTTTCATATAGTCTTCCTTTAGTTTTCTATTGTATTGGACTAGTAAGAAAAGCTAGATTGATAAACTTACAACATCCTAGAAGTTCCTATCTAATAGTTCTCTATATATTTGAGCTACTTTTTCCAGAGAATAGCGAGAGGCTAAAGCTAGATTTTTTTCATTTAATAGATGAAAATCAGGCTGTTCCATCTCTTCTATCTTTTGAATTAACTCTGATTTGGTTTTAAACAAGTTGATGGCATTGGACTGGCTAGCATAGAAACGATGTGCAATATCCACATCCGATAATAAGGCTAACAAACCTTGACTCAAGGCTTCAACACAGGCATTAGCAAATAACTCTGTGTAACTTGCAGACAGATAACATTGGTGCAGATGATAAAGCACTTCGTCAACGATACCTTTAAAGTGAATGGTTGGTGGCAGATCGTAGCGATTGCGCAGTTCCTCCAGACGCTCCTCTGTACCACCATAAAAAGTAATCTGGACCTTGGAGCCACGTTTGTAGAGTTCGATAAAGGCTTCAATGACAAGTTCCACATTCTTGCCTTCTCCCATATGACCCACTAAACAATAGTCTAGTACAGGTCCCACTTCTTTGATTTGACCGGGATTTTCTATAAACATAGGTGGCAGGAATCTTGTCTGGTAACCTTCCTTGGCCAAGCTTTCTGTCAACTTTTCACTGGCAACCAGGTATTTGTTTGCCTTGCGCAGATTGGCGAGGCGTAAGTCTCGCATGACATTTTCATGGACGACTTCATAGTAATTTTTGTCCGTGTTTTCCATGTAACGCCAGAGGCTGGGTTTGGGAACGATTTGTTGGTCACGGATGAAGAGGTCAGTTTGTTTTGCCCATCTGGCTAGGAATTTAACCAACAAGTCCTCTTCAGAACGGATTTCTCCTCCTATGCGGTAGATGTATTCTGGGTAAAAGATAGTAACAGGAGAGGGTTCTTTGAAGGGATCGATAGACTTGGGTACTCTCAAAACCATAGCGATGGATTTCCTTGACTGGATGAATGGTGACAATTCTCGACATGATGTAGACTCTTTCTCTCTTATTTTCTGCTTACAAAGGAAAAACCACCCTCACAAAAAGGCGAGGGTGGTTCATCCGTTACAATGCTCGGGGATTTCCTAGCAAGTTCCCCCTCAAAAGGACTTTATGCTATTCTATCACAAAGACCGACCATCTGCAAGATAGACTGCCTTAGACAGGATAGCTTGGGGGAGTTTTCTTATTGTTTATAAATCGATTCTCTGAAATCATCTGTGCTACGTAGGTAGGCATTGTAGATTTTTTGTTTACAACTTTCAAGAAAATGGAGAAGGTAAACTAGCCTTCCCCATTTTAAGGTTATATAATTTTGCAACTTTGTTGTAAAAAGCTATTGAAACAGACTATTTGTTCATTAGTTGCCTAGTTTACCCATTCACCATTTCCATTTACTTTATAACCGTCTGGTGTTGTTGTGCTCACAGCCAAAGCTCCAGAATCGTAGGCATAGTACCAGTGCGGTCCAACTTTAAACCAACCTGTCTTCATGATACCTGCTTCGTCAAGATAATACCAAGTACCATTTTCCTTGTACCAGCCTGTCTTCATAGCTCCTGAGCCATCAAAGTAGAACCATCTATTTCCGTCTGTACCCCAGCCTGTAAACATAGCACCTGAGCTACTCAAGTAATACCAGCTACCATCTACTTTTACAAATCCAGTTTGCATGACACCTAGGTCATCCAAGTAGTACCATTTACCATCCGTTTTCACCCAGCCTGTCTTCAGATCACCAGACTCATAGAAATACCATTTTCCATTAGATTGCACCCAACCAGATTGGTCTGAACTAGAAGTTCTAAATTCTTTCAGCGCTTTTTCTACAACGACTGCTTTACTTTTAACTGTTGAAAGGTTTGAGGAGGTCACTTCTGTATACTGAATAGCAGGACCATATCCACCAGCCAATTCCTCTGAAGAAGCATCATCACCTAAAGCTAGAGAAATCGTTGCTACTTTCTGAGAACTAGCTGAATTTCTAAAGGCCGCGAGCCCCACATATGTAAATTTAGAATTGATCAAAGCCTCATAATAACCTGTAAATTCTTTAGATGTTTCACCCTTCTTTTTCGCTACATAATTCGCCTTCTCAGCATGCCAGTTTTCAATTGCTTTTAGAAAACCTTCATAGTTCACATCTAAAGCTTCTCCTCTTATACTATTACTAGATGGAAAAGCAGTCCAGATTTCTTTCGTAGAAAGACGCTCAGGTTTCAGAGTTACTGACACCTCAGTAGCTCGTACAAAAGCAGTTTTCTCAAGATCAGTAGACCATTTGATAGGGACATACTTATCTACCAAACCTTCATCAGCTGCTTCCTTACGAATCTTATTAATCGCATCCAAAATAGTTTGTTTATTTGGGGTTAAAAATTCTCCCTTAATCCCAACCAAAACATTGCCATTAGAAGGATTTAGCACTTCTGAGCTCAAGACATTTTCATTTCTACCATCAGCAGATTGTGTTGCCACCAATCTGTCATTTGCAAAAACATCATTTGTCAAAACTGCTCCACCTAAAGTCAAAGCCAAGGCACTAGCAAATACAATTTTCTTCATTTTTTCTCCTTTTATCCTTTAGATAGGACAGGTATTTTCAATATTAAATTATATCATATTTTCCTATTCTTTGCCCATTTCTACTAATGTTATAAGGTAAATACTATTCCCCAAAAAGTAGAAATTCCTATCCTTTTATTTCACAACAAGCTCATAACGTGTCTTGCTTGTAAAGGTTTGACCGGCTTTAAGAATGACTTGGTCTTTGAGGTCACTGTGAATGGCATCTGGTAAAGCTTGCGCTTCAAGAGCAATCCCATTGTGCTGAATCATTGGTTTGCCAGCCACAAGTACACTCTCATCCACAAAGTTTGCTGTGTAAACTACAAAGCAAGGAGCTTCTGTCTTGAAAAGCAGGAAGCGACCTGAGTTTTGGTCATAAAGGAATCCAGCATTGTCATGACCTGCAGGAAGGGCAAATGGATGATCCAAACCTGATACCAGCTGGATTTGCTCATCTTCTTCTGCAAAGATATCTTTCAACAAGGCACCATTGTAGATGTGTTTGACCACATCACGGTTGGCTTCTGGAGTTTTGGCAGGAACACCGTCGGGAGCGATTGGGTAAATGCCCTCAGTATTTAGTTGGAAGACATGACGGTCAATCGTCTGCGTGAAATCACCAGACAAGTTGAAATAGCTGTGGTTTGTTGGATTGACCAGCGTATCTTGATCGGTCGTCACCTTGTAGCTGATTTCATAGGCACCAGTTTCTTCTAAGTTGTAGCTAATCCAGATTTTAAGATTGCCAGGGAATCCTCCTGTCCCATCTGTACGCTCTGTGTAGAGGGTCAAGCCATGGTCGCTCACCTCGACCAATTCAAATAAACTAGAATCCCAACCAGTTGAACCACTGTGGTTACAGTTGCTAGCATTGTTGACTTCAAGGTCATATGTCTTGCCATTTAATTCAAAGGTCGCACCTGCAATACGCCCCGCCACAGGACCTACGCTAGCTCCATGCTTGGGACTATTGCCTACATAGCTGTCAAAGTCATCAAATCCCAAAATAACGTTGGCAAAGTTTCCAGCCTTGTCAGGTGTGACATAGCGCAAGATGGTTGCACCATAAGTCATAACCTCAAGCTGGTAGCCACCGTCCGTCTCAAAGCGATAGGCCAAGACATCCTTGCCCTCAACATTTCCAAATACACGCTCTGTGTATGCTTTCATTCTGTTCTCCTTTTACTATTTCTCTCAAGCAAACAAACCATAGAAAGCCTACTGACAATCTATGGTTTATCTGATAGTTTACAAATTCTCTTGTCAAGAATTCATAAACACTGTCTTACTTTTGATATTCGTGGATGATAACACCTTGTACCACACGGTTTACTGTACCTGTAGGAGACGGTGTATCTGGTTTGTTTTCTACCTTGAGTGAAGTCAATAGGGCAAAGAGTTGGGCATAAACGATGTAAGGGAAGACACGGTAAATATCATTCAAGACACCGCCACAACCAAGGGCCACTTCTTTGACATTTGCAAGACCAAAGGCTTGATCACTCAAAAGCACAACACGGCGAGCAATCTGGTCACCAGCAACTTCACGAACCAAATCCAAGTCGTACTTGCGAGTGTAGTCTGTTGTTGTACCAAAGACCAAAACAACTGTATCTTCGTTGATAAGAGATTTTGGACCGTGACGGAAGCCGACTGGGCTTTCATACATAGTCGCAACTTGACCAGCAGTTAGTTCCAAAATCTTGAGCTGAGCTTCATGAGCAAGACCAAAGAAAGGACCAGCACCTAGATAGATGACACGGTTAAAGTCTAAATCAACAAGTTCTTTGACATCTTCTGCATCGTCTAGAATTTTACGGGCAAGACTAGATACAACTTCAAAACGTTCAGCTTTAACAGCAAATTCTGTAGGATCAAAGACCAAGAGAGCTGTCAACATCATAGACGTAAAGCTAGAAGTCATGGCAAATCCAGCATCATTAGAAGCAGCTGGTTGCAAAAGCAAGAGATTGCGGTCATCTCCATGAGCTTGAAGAGCCAATTTACCATCTGCTGCGCAAGTAATCGTCACTTGGTAAAGCTCATCCACCAAGGCTTTAGCCAAATCAACAGTCGCCACACTTTCAGGCGAGTTCCCACTACGAGCAAAAGATACAAGGACAGTCGCCACATCTTTTTTCAAATAAGTTTCTGGATTGGCAACGATATCTGTTGTCGCAATAGCATTGAAATTCCATTTGCGTTCGTCATAGACTTCCTTAAAGTAAGGTACCAAGGTATCTCCCACATAAGCAGAAGTCCCCGCACCTGTCAAAATAACCTTGATATAATCATGTTTATCCGCAATCTCTTGCAGGAAGGCTGCAATTTCTTCACGTTTTGCTTGATAAGATTCAAAAGCTTCTCTCCATACATCTGGTTGTTGGTAGATTTCACGTGTAGTGATTTCTGCACCCAATTCGAGCAAATCTTCTTTTGTATAATGTAGCATTGAGTTCCTCTTTTTCTATTAAATATGGGAATGGGAGTAAGCCCCATTCCCATGTATATTCTATATAAAATGCTCTAACGATTTTCACGTTGTCACATCGTATACTCAATGAAAATCAAAGAGCAAACTAGGAAACTAGCCGCAAGCTGCTCAAAACACTGTTTTGAGGTTGCAGATAGAACTGACGAAGTCAGTAACATCTATACGGCAAGGCGACCCTAGTATGGTTTAAAGAGATTTTCGAAGAGTATTATTCATCTTCGTCATCATCGAAGCCAGCTAACAGGTCATTAACTTTCACAATGCTTTCTGCAGCACGGTTCTTATAGTCCGCATCTGCACCTGTAAGGCTAGCATTGATAAATTCAATCACCATTGGAAGATTCATCCCTGCGTAAAGTTCGATGTCACGACCTTCCATAATCAAACGGCTTACCACGTTACATGGTGTTCCACCGAGAAGATCCGCAAAGACTAGGAAATCATCTAATCCTTCAATAGCAGCTTCAAATTTTGCAGTAAATTCTTCTGGGCCATCTTCTGGAAGAAGAGCCACTGCATGAATGTTGTCTTGTGGACCCATGATCATTTCAGTGCTACCTTTAAGTTCTTCACAGAAGCGACCATGACTCACCAAAATTAATGATTTAGCCATAAATTATGCGCCCATTCCAAGTACAAATTTACCAAAGGCAGAAAGAGCCAAAGCAAGTACGATAATAATACCGATAGCTTTAGTAGAGTTCATACCTTTCTTACCAAGCAACCAGAAGATAAAGGCAGTAAAGATTGCTGGAAGCAAGCGCGGGAAGATTTGGTTCAAGATGTCTTGGAAGTCAATCATCTTCTCACCGATTGCCCATTTGTAAGAAATTTCAAAGTTGATCATTGTTGCTACAAGAGCACCCATCATGAAGACACCAAGTACAGATGCAGCGTCAATCAAAGCTGTCAAGGTACTTTGCATGTTGTTGATAAGGTTAACCCCTTCTTTGTAGGCAAATTCCAACTGTTTCCAACGGAAGATATCATACGCTACTGCAACTGCAATCCAAAGGAAGATACCCCAAGGTTGACCACCGATAGCCATAGTTGCTGCGATAGATCCCATGATAGCAGGTACAAGTGAACCAAAGATTGTATCTCCAAGAGGAGCAAATGGTCCCATCAAACCTGTCTTGATACCGTTAACGGCATCTTTTGAACCTACACCATCTTTTTCTTCCATGGCAAGGTCAAAACCAGCGATAATGGTGTGGAAGAATGGTGAAGTATTGAAGAATTGAGTATGAACTTTCATCATTTCTTTCAATTCAGGAGTTCCATCCCCATACATTTTACGCAATTGAGGCAAGATCATGTAAAGGTAACCAGAAGCTTGCATACGTTCGTAGTTCCAACCTAATTGGAAAGTAAACAAGCTACGTTTGTTGATTTGATTAAAATCTTCTTTTGTAAGTTTGTAATTAGAATTCGTCATCTTCGATTTCCCCACTTTCTGATGGTGTAGAAGGTGCTGCTACAGCTACTTTTTGGCTATTTTTGAAGTGAAGCACTGCAAGGAAGATACCTACGATAGAGATACCAATCATAGACAAACCTTTGAAGTTGTTCACGAAACCAATTTTTTCAGCAATATCTTTAGGTAGAGTACCGATAACACCTGCAACAGCGCCACCAAGACCTATTACATATGAGTAAAGAACAGTCAACATTGCTGTCAAACCAAATCCCATTGCAAGGTAGTGAAGGTTACGTTTAACTGGAAGGTAACGAAGCAAGATTGCAAATCCAAGACCTGGAAGCATACGTCCTGCGAGTGTCAAACCATCTGCAACCCATTGGTATTTTGTAACGAAATCTACTACGTGTTGTACAAATTCACCACCAAAAGCAAGCGCAAAGAAGACTGGAAGGGCACGAGATAGAGCCCAAGGAATTGCACCAAGCAAGTAGTTGCGTTCAATACCTTTATAATCAAAGCGTTCGATTGCAGCATCCACACGGTGAGCAAAGAAAGTAGTTGTCATACGTCCAAGAACGTCGAAGTATGTCAAGAGAGTTGCTACTGGCACAGCGATTGTTGTAATCGCAAGTGCTGTATCAATTCCTTGTGAAACAGAGAAGGCTGTCGCAAGAACCGCACCAGAAGTTGCGTCGATACGAGAAGCACCACCGAAGGTACCAACCCCAAGAACGAATAACTGCAAGTTACCACCGATAAGCAGACCAGTAGTCACATCTCCCATAATTAAACCAGTAATGAAACCAGCAAATACAGGGGAACCTGCAGATGAAACAATCGTCAACTCATCACAGATTTGATAAGCTGAGTACAAAGTGAGAAGTAAAATTTGCCACCATTGTATCATAACAATGACCTCCTAAAAATTTTTTCCTATTTTAATAAGCTCAAAAAGTCTGAAACTGGATCATTTGGAACCATTTGAGCAGTAAGTTTAACACCTTTTTCTGCTAGTTTGTGGAAATCTTCCACATCCTTGTCTACTACGTTGATAGAACGTGTGATAGAACGAGTTTCTGGTGTTTGAGACATATTCCCAACATTAAGGGTTTCAAGTGGTACACCTGCTTCGACCAAACCAAGGAAGCGGTCTGGTTTACGAGCCACAATAAAGAGACGTTGGCTATCGTATTTTCCAGCAAGAATATTGGCTGCCGCTTTTTCAATTGGCAAAATACTCAATTTCACACCTGGTGGTGTCGCAAGTTTCAAACCACTCTTTTCAACGTCGTTGTTGACAACTTCGTCATCTACAACCATAATACGTGAAACATTTAGTTTTCCAGCCCATAGATTGGCTACTTGTCCGTGGATCAAACGTCCATCAATACGGCATCCTACAATTGTCATAAATTTTCCCCCTTTATATGTTTTAGTGTAGGTTTACGAGTTAAATGAATCTCTTCTTTATATTCACCCTCTGTCTCAAAGATAATGACGCGGTTGGCACCTTCCTTGAGATAGCTATGAGGGATATAAAGCGAGAGGGTTGGGCCAACGTTCCAAAAACGTCCTAGGTTCTGCCCATTGACAAAGGCAACTCCCTTACCAAACTCAGACAAGTCTAGATAAGTATCTTTTGGCGCTTCGATTGTAAAATCATAAGCGTAAAAGGCTGGTTGTCCTTCTGTCCATCCTTTTGAAAAATCAATTTTCTCAGGATTATCTAGTGGGAGTGGATAGTGTTTCCAGTTTAGTAAGAAGTGCAAATCCTTACAAACCCCTGTCCGAATTCCCTTACGTTGCGTATCCGCTAAGAACTTGTGTCCATAGTTGACACGCCCCATATTTTCTACCAAGATATCTAGCCTAGATAGCGCTTTCTTTTCACCTTGATAAAAAATATCTTCCCCAATCTCTGTCTGATATTGAGTTTCGACCCACTGACCATCGACATAAAGCTGAGCCCTATCTCGACCATCAATGATACGAAGTCTTTCTTCTTCTGCATCCCAGTTTGTTTCTGTTCGATAGAGTAGATAGCCATAGCTTTGTCCCAACTCCTCCATCTTTTTAGGATAGAGACTTTCTACAGGACTGGACAAGCTATCTAAGTTTTCAAACAAGGAAACTTTTTCAACCAGTGGAATAGCATCCAACTCCATACTCTCTTTGTAGAGTGGTTCCAACTGGGGATACTCTGGGAAATGTGTTGCCATCATCTTCTTGACTGCCAAATATTTAGCAGTTGGATTTCCTTCTTCATCCAGAAGGGCATCGTAATCATAAGATGTAACTTGTGGCAGGTCCAAAGTCCCTCGAGCTGAGCAACCATTCATGAAACCAAAGTTTGTACCACCATGGAACATGTAGAGATTGATAGAGCCTTGTTCCAAAACCTCTCGAACTGCATCTGCCAACTCTTTCGGATCCCGTGTGATAATCGGCTCTTTCCAACGATTGAACCAGCCATCCCAGAACTCCATACACATGAGTGGCCATTTCTTACCATGCTCATCAAAGAATTCCTGCATCTGTGAAAAGTTGTACGGAGCTTTAGAACCAAAGTTTCCTGTTACAAAGAGGTCATCTTCGATTAAGGTTCCAGCTTTCAGAGTAGCTCTCCATGGACCATCTGAGGTAAAGAGAGGACAGGTTACGCCACGCTCTTCCATCAACTGTCGAATTGCTCTCAGATAAGCCTTATCTTCTCCATAAGAACCATACTCATTTTCAACCTGCATCATGAGGATATTGCCACCCTTGTCCAACAAATGTGGAACCAACCGTGCCAAGAGCTGGTCATAGTAGTGACCGACAGCCTCAATATAGGCTGGGTCTGAGGAACGAATCCTCATATCTTTGGTTAAGAGCCAAGCTGGTAAGCCACCGAATTCCCACTCCGCACAGATGAAGGGCGACGGACGAACGATAGCGTAGAGACCCAAATCTTGTGCCGTTTGGAGAAATCGCTCCAAATCCAGAGCTCCTTCAAAGTGAAACTCACCCTCACGAGGCTCGTGTAAATTCCAGGCCACATAAGTCTCTACTGTATTAAAACCAAGAGCCTTCAAGTTATAGAGCGAATGATACCAATCTTCTGGAGGAACCCTAAAATAATGAATGGCGCCAGATAAAATCTTAAATGATTTTCCATCGAGATAAAAATCATCCCGTATCTCAAATCGTGTCATATTCTTACCTTCTGACAACTAAAGTTTACGCTTTCATTTGTTGATATAGTAAATATAACTCAATATCTTACATTTGTCAATAGGTTTTCACAATTTTTTCATTTTTCACTAAATTTTACACAAAAAACTTATAAAGATATAAAATTTACAGACATATAGCTTCAAACAGGTAGCATGTATAAAAATGTATAAAACCTCCTATTTTTTATGTAAATTAACCTTATAGCCTATTATTCTAATTTTTTTATTCAAAAGGCTACTATTCTTTCCAGTTTTATGGTAAAATTTTTAACGGAGAAGGAAAATCGAGGTGAAAATATGGCAATTCCAAAGTATCAATATATTAAAGATGAGTTAAAGAACAAAATCATTTCTGGTCAATTTGCCAGTGGAGATAAATTCTACACTGAAGCTGAATTGATTGCAATGTATGATGTAAGTTCTATCACAGTTGTACGCGCCTTAAACGACCTTGCCAAAGATGGCTATATTGTCCGCCAACAAGGAAAGGGTACATTCGTTTCACGTGCACGCAAACACAAACTCGTAGAATTTTCAGATGTAGAAGTTTTTGAAACTAAAGATGATAAAGTTACCGTCCTTTCTATTGAGCGTGGAAACAAACTAAGCTACTTAGAAAAACTTGGACTACGCGGAGATCAGTTCTACTACAAGATTGAACGTGTTCGCGAAACAGGTGGTGTTGTGTACATCTACCATACATCTTACATTCCAGAACAATACATCAACGCAAATTATCCAAATCTTGAATATTATAGCTCTATCTATAACCGTTTCAAATTGGATTACCACATTCACATGAATGATGAACATTTTGAAGAAATCAATGAAATAGCATTTCCAACTCCAGAACATGCGGCTTCGATCCTCGGAGTCGATGAACAATTCCCAACCGTTTTACAAACCAAGACTACTAAACTAGAGTCTACTGGTCAAGTTCTCGCATACAGCGAAACATATAAACGAGCAGATTACTACAAAATCAAATTCATTTCATGTGACCGTGATCACTAAGAAGAAAGTCTAAGCCTAATCGCTTGGGCTTTTTCTATGCTTATTATATGACATTAAAAATGTATTTTCTATATGTCAATTAAAATAGACTAAATTTGTTTAAATTTTACTAAAATATAGGTAATTTTTATCAAAAATACTTGAAGACAAAATAAAAATCGAAGTTCTTCTACTCCTATAAATAGAGTAATAGAACTTCGATTTTTATTCTAATTATCCTAAACCAAGACGGTCAAAGATATCATCCACTCGTTTGGTGTAATAAAGAGGGTTGAAGATTTCATCGATTTCTTCTTGAGTGAGGCGAGAAGTTACCTCTGGATCTGCTTCAAGAAGTGGTTTAAAGTCTACTTGATTGTCCCAAGAGTAGGCTGTTTTTGGTTGTACCAAGTCATAGGCTTGCTCACGGGTCATTCCTTTTTCAATCAAGGTCAACATAGCACGTTGACTGAAAATCAAACCAAAAGTCGAGTTCATGTTGCGGATCATGTTTTCTGGGAAGACTGTCAAATTCTTGACAATATTTCCAAAACGGTTGAGCATGTAGTCAATCAAAATAGTCGTATCTGGTGTAATGATGCGCTCAGCTGATGAGTGAGAGATATCACGTTCGTGCCAGAGAGCTACGTTCTCATAGGCAGTAATCATGTGACCACGGATAACACGCGCTAGACCTGTCATGTTCTCAGAACCGATAGGGTTGCGTTTGTGAGGCATTGCAGATGAACCTTTTTGCCCTTTAGCAAAGAATTCTTCCACTTCACGTTGTTCTGATTTTTGCAAACCACGAATCTCAGTCGCCATACGTTCGATAGAAGTCGCAATGCTAGCAAGAACTGCAAAGTACTCAGCGTGAAGGTCACGAGGAAGCACCTGTGTAGAGATTTCTTGGGCACGAATACCCAGTTTATCGCAGACATATTGCTCAACGAATGGTGGGATGTTGGCAAAGTTCCCAACCGCACCAGAAATCTTACCAGCTTCCACACCAGCAGCCGCATGCTCGAAACGCTCGATGTTGCGCTTCATTTCGCTGTACCAAGTCGCCAATTTCAGACCAAAGGTTGTAGGCTCAGCGTGCACACCGTGGGTACGCCCCATCATGATGGTAAACTTGTGCTCCTTAGCCTTATCAGCGATGATGTTGGTGAAGTTTTCAAGGTCACGACGGATGATGTCGTTGGCCTGCTTGTAAAGGTAACCGTAGGCCGTATCCACCACGTCGGTAGAAGTCAACCCATAGTGAACCCACTTGCGCTCCTCGCCAAGCGTCTCAGAAACCGCACGCGTGAAAGCCACCACATCGTGGCGCGTCTCCTGCTCAATCTCCAAAATACGGTCGATGTCAAAGTCCGCCTTCTCGCGAATCAAAGCCACATCTTCCTTAGGGATTTCCCCCAACTCAGCCCATGCCTCGTCAGCCAAGATTTCCACCTCAAGCCAAGCACGGTATTTATTTTCTTCACTCCAAATGTTCGCCATCTCAGGGCGAGAGTAACGGTTGATCATCGTTAGTTATCTCCTTTTAAGTAATGATTAGAGGCAGCACCAGCATATAGTATATCACGTATTTCATGCATCAATTTTAATACTAAGTGTTTATATCTATTAAACACTTGTTGCGTAACTTTATCATTTGAGCTAATATCTCCTCCATGTGCCACACCATTTCTATAATCCAAAAATGTGTTCATTTCTTCTTTCAAAGTAGGATTTGGATAATTATAGTCTTCCCCCCATCGTTCTGGGAACTCTGGCAACGAAAATTGTTTCAGGATCTTATTCAACACATCAAAACTAACATTACTTTCTGTATTAATCGATGTATCTAATAAAATTCGATCACTCTGATAGTGACTTTGTAAATCAGATAAAAATTTAATCCTTCTACTCAATTTTTCAGGGTATTCTCTAAACTGTTTAAACTTTGACTCCATTTGAAAAACTATAATACTATTTTGATAGTCTTGAAATGGAATATTTAACTTATTCAAAGTTGATAAATATTCACTAAATGTTTTTTGAATAAATCCTTCCCAAATTGAATAAATCATTGCAATAGTTTGAACAGAAAAAATAGCCAAATGTTCTGTATTCAAGCGATATCTTTTGGTAAATATTACTCTTTCAATTTCATTAAGTGTATGTTCAGATTCTTCTATTCGTAAATCTAATTCATCAAAAAAATTTTGCAATTCAATTTCCATAACTAAAAATCTCTTGAGCTCGTTGTAAACGTTTCTTAATCCTACTCCTACTATTTGATGCTGAACCAGATAGACGTTTGAATTCATCATCTGTTTGTAATTGACGAATTTTTTCTCGCAATTCATCTGTATGCTCTACATAATAATCTAAGTTTTCCGATGTTCCAATCATTACACCTTCAAACATAGCCGGCACAAAAAGATTTCGTTCATTTCTAAAAATATTATTGTCGCCAATCTCTGTTAATAACGCTATCGTTGAATTAAAAATTTCCTTATACTTTTCGCTATCAAGATTACCTGTACTAGTAGTCTCATCCATAAATTTATCCAAAAAACTTTGTGTGCTTAAATTTATATTGTTAACATTTTGATAAAATGCTACAAAACGTAATATAAGTTCTTGATCATATAATTCCCGAATTTTTGTTTCACTTAAGCTAGTCAAATCTTTAAAATCACTATTCTGGCTTAACTCTGTTATTAACTCATTTAAATCTGGATTAATTCCCCTATACACTGCATTTCTAATTTCCTGTGGTGTCAACTTCGTCCCACCTGAATTCAATCTTTTAAACAACTCATACTTTAACGATGTGTTACTCTCCCCTCTTAAGATTTCGACACGACAAACAGCTCGTTTAATATTCAGTTTATATTTTTGAGGTAAAGTTTCGACATTAAATCCTTCTAGATCTTTAATAATATCTCCTGCTTCCAACTCCCAATTGTTTGAATTAGAAACCAAATCTTCTACAACATCTGAAACTTCATAAGTTTGTACTAAATTAGGTTTTAAATTACCAAAAAAACTTATTATTGTTGAAACCCTCTGAAGACCATCTACCAATTCCCATACTCCATTCTCATCTTCAGCTACAAATATCGGAGGAATCGGAATACCCATTAAAATAGATTCTATTAATAAGGTTTTCTGTGTATTAGTCCATCTAAACAACCGTTGATACTCTGGTCTAATAATCAATTCAGATTGTTCATAAAGATTCATAATCTCTCCAAAAGAAATATCCATTCTATCTGCCGAGAGCTTTTGTCTCTCATCTGAAATTTGCTGTTCTAATAACTGAATTTTCTCTTCTAAAGTTGCCATATTATTATACCTCTTTTTAACTTGTATTTCTACCGTCTATTCAAATTCCTCTTTCCCAATCCATACAGACAGATAGTGATCTAGTGTATTCAAATCTGTATCTAGTGGTAAATCATAAATTGCTAAATAGTTTTCAGGATATTGCGCAACTAACTCTTCATACTTAGTTCTCACTTTTTCATGATCACTACTAGCAAATAAGACTTCAACAACTGCTCCTGTCTTATCCTTTTCAATAAATGCATTGACGATGAGTTGAATCATAAAACCTCCTAAATCGAAATTCCCTTCATATTTGCTTTCAGAATGGGCATCTCAACACCTAACTCCTGACCGGTCTTATAAACACTTTTACAACAGTAGAAGATGTCCTGTTTATCATTGTGTAGGGTCATAATTTTTCGGGTCAGCTCATTTTTCGCAAACATGACTTTCATAGCTTTTCCTGCTATCCAAGTGGGAATTTTGTAAGGCAAGAGTTCTGCCTTGTAAAGCTTTAAATTCACGCCACGCGCTTCTACAACTTTCAAAGCTTCTCGAATGGCCTTGATAGCCAATGATAATTCTGAAGAACTATTCATCAAGTTCAAAGCCAGTTCTTCTGGGTTTTCCAGATTTCCTGAACGTGCAGCTGTCGAAGTGACACCTGCGTTAATCGCCATATGGATCCAAATCCACTCAACCATATCATGGGGAACTTCCCACTTCAAATCTGCAGAAGCTAGCAAAGCTGCCAGATCAACATAGTTTGAAATCTGTGCTTTTTGCTCACCTTCTAGCATTAAATGATCAAACAAGACACCATCCAAATGATTATCTTGCATATGACCACCCGCTGTCGGAAAGGCTAGAATATAATCGTAGTCCCCTGCCCACTCTTGGACCTCTTTTCGAGTATCCCAGAAATTACAGAAGAAAACGAGGGTGCCTTTGACATTATTTTTTCGCAAGGTTTCCACAGCTTCTTTGATAAGCCCATGACGAACACTGAGAAAAATAAAATCATATTCTGAATTAACTTCTGCCACATGAACCTCATAGGTGTCGTGTTTGTTTTCGCCCTTGGAATGATAGCGACCATCAAGCATATCAACCACTAACTCCTTCGGAGCAGTGTTTTTCTTACTGTCTCTCAACACATGTTCTACTTGGTGGCCTGCCTGTTGAAAGGCATAGGCATAAGTAGTCCCAATGACACCAAGTCCTAAAATCGCTATTTTCACTTAAAAATCAATCCCTTTCCCAAATTCCTCAACCTCATCTGGTTCACTACTAAACAAAGTCACATGTCCCATCTTGCGGTTGTGCTTCGCTTCTATTTTACCATACATGTGGAGGTGAGCGCTTGGATTTTCTGTGACATATTTTTCAGCAGCCTCGACATGCTGGCCGAGGACATTAAGCATGACGGCTGGTGCATGTAGTTTGATGTCTGGCAATGGTGCTCCCAGAACGCCTAAAATGTGGGTATCAAACTGGGAAAAATCGCAAGCTTCAATCGAGTAGTGACCTGAATTGTGTGGACGTGGCGCAATTTCATTGACCACGATATCATCAGCTGTCGCAAACATTTCCACACAAAGAGTTCCAGACAAGTTGAGTTGTTCTGCGATTCGCACAGCCATAGCTTTGGCTTTTTCAGCTAGACTTTCTGAAATGCGGGCAGGCACAATGGTCTTAGAGAGGATGTTGTTACGGTGGATATTTTCCTGAACTGGGAAAACCGTCACGTCCTTGCCATTTCCTGATACGATGACAGAAATTTCAAGGTCAAAATTGACGAACTCTTCCAAAACACAGTCTGCAGAATCAGCCAGCGCATAGGCTTCTTCCAAGTCTGCTTCTGAGCGAATGACCTTTTGCCCATGCCCATCGTAGCCACCAGTCGCAGTCTTGAGAACATAGTTTTTGGACAAGTCAATCTCCGCCAAATCTTGGCTTGAAGTCACAACCTTGTAGGGTGCCACAGTAACTTGGGCCTTGTTTGAGAGGAAGTCCTTTTCAAAGATGCGATTTTGGGAGATACGGAGCAGGTCTGTTCCTTGAGGGAGTTGTCCCTCCTTGATGACAGCATCCAAACCGTCAGCATCGACATTTTCAAACTCATAGGTGAGGACATCGCAACGCTCTGCCAACTGACGGAGGGCATCCACATCATTATAAGGAGCCACGATAATTTCCGCCACGCGAGAGGCCGGGCAATCCTCCGCAGGATCCAGAGCGATAACCTTGTGGCCCATGTAGATAGCAGAAATGGCCATCATCTGACCCAGTTGACCACCACCGATAATTCCGATTGTTTTAGATGAGCTCATTGGTAGACTCCTCTGCAATTTTTCCTTGTTCTTCTGCAAAATCTGCCAAAGCTGTCGCGATAGCCTGATTCTCTACTGAAAGGAGACGGAGGGCAAAGAGGGCCGCATTTGTCGCACCAGCTTCACCGATAGCCATGGTCGCAACAGGCACTCCACCTGGCATCTGGACGATAGAGTAGAGCGAGTCCACACCACTAAGGGCACGCGATTTTACGGGCACACCAATGACTGGAAGGGTTGTTTTAGCTGCGACCATACCTGGCAAATGAGCTGCGCCACCTGCACCTGCGATGATGACCTTGATGCCACGACTACGTGCTTCTTCAGCATGTCTGAACATAAGGTCTGGTGTGCGGTGGGCAGAGACAACTTTCTTTTCGTAGGCTACACCGAAGCGGCCTAGGACTTCTGCTGTTTTTTGCATGGTATCCCAGTCGGATTTTGAGCCCATGATGATGGAAATAATTGGTTTAGTCATAATTTTTCCTTTTTTCTTCTTTTTTGATAATCGTCTAATGTAGTGCAGACGTAAGCGACCGCCTATGGCGTTCCATTACTAAAACTGGAGCCTAAGTCTCCAGTTTTCCGCTCCTAGTAGCAAAGCTACTAGGAGTTTCACTACTTCGACGATTATCCTATAGTGGCTCGCTTCAGCTCGCCATGTCAAATATGTCTGTTAATCTTTTATGGCCTTGCTTCCGATATCGGTTCGGTAGAAGAGGCCTTCTGTGTTTTGTTTGTCAAGTTCCTTGTAGATGATGTCTTGAGCTTCTTTGACGGTATCTGCTGTGGTAACTAGCATATAGACACGTCCACCGTTTGATAGCAGTGCTCTGCTATTTTCAGCGAATCTGGCACCGGCATAGTAAGTGATGATGTCCCCCTCTGTTTTTGCTGGCAATTCAACACCTTTTTCATAGTCTAGCGGGTAGCCGTTTGATGCGACAACCACACCCAGAGTAACACCCTCATCTAGCCAGGTAATAGCAGGCTCTCTACCCTCTAGGATGTCCGTGATATTTTGCGCAAAATCAGAGGTTAATCGAGGCAAGATGATTTGCGTTTCAGGATCTCCGAAACGAGCGTTAAACTCGATGACTTTGGGTCCATCAGCTGTCAAGATAAGACCTGCGTAAAGGACACCAAGATAAGGGCGGTCTTCTTGGTTCATCCCTTCAAGTACTGGCTTAACAATAGTCTCCACTGCCGTGTCAACCACACTCTGTGGTAAGTGTGGAACTGGCGCATAAGCACCCATCCCACCAGTATTAGGCCCCTTGTCGCCATCATAGGCACGTTTGTGGTCCTGAGCTGTTGGCATGATGTAGAACTTGTCCCCATTAACAAAGGCAAAGAGAGAAAATTCCTCACCTTCAAGAAACTCCTCGATAACCACACGCGCACCTGAGTCACCGAATTTATTGTCCAATAGCATCTCGTGAGCGGCTTCGACCGCTTGCTCAACCGTCTCAGCAACGACGACACCCTTCCCAAGCGCCAAGCCATCTGCCTTGACGACGATTGGAGCGCCTTTCTCCTCGATATAAACCTTAGCTGCCTCGAAATCTGAGAATGTGCCATAGGCTGCTGTCGGAACGCCGTATTTGACCATGATTTCCTTGGCAAAATCCTTGGACCACTCCAGCTCAGCTGCCAATCTTGTCGGACCAAAGGCTTTGAGACCAGCTGCATGGAAATCATCCACGATACCAGCTGCAAGGGCGTCATCTGGACCGATAAAGGTCCAAGCAATATCGTTGGTTTTTGCAAACTCAATCAATTCAGAATGTTCGGAAATAGAGATATTTACCAATTCCAAACCATCCAGAGTCATCCCATCATTCCCAGGAGCAATAAAAACCTTTTCTACCTCTTTTGACTCAAGCAACTTCTTAGCAATCGCATGTTCACGACCACCCGAACCGACAACTAACAGCTTCATTTCTCAACCTCTTTTGCGAATTATTTACTAATATTATACCACAAACGTTCGTTTTAATCTTGTTTCATTAAGCATTTTTAAGCAAAAAAGGAAAGAAACTGTTTTCTTCCCTTTAGTGTTCTTAATGTCTAAAATGTCTCACTCCTGTGAAAATCATAGTCAAGCCGTATTTATCCGCAGCTTCGATAGATTCTTGGTCACGGACGGACCCACCTGGCTGGATGATAGCCTTGATACCTGCTTTGGCGATTTCTTCCACATTATCCGCAAATGGGAAGAAGGCATCGGAAGCAAGGACGGCACCGTCAAGACGGTCTTTAGCTTGATCAATAGCGATGCGAACAGAAGCCACACGATTAGTCTGACCAGGACCAACACCCAATGTCATGTGGTCGTTAGTCACGATGATTCCGTTTGATTTGACATACTTGGTAGCCTTCCACGCAAACTCAAGAGCTGTCGCTTCTGTCTCAGTTGGTTGGCGTTTGGTCACCACTTGCCAATCGGCTGGGCTTTCCTTGACAACATCCTGATTTTGAACGAGGAGACCACCGACCACACCTGTGTATTCTGCTTCTGCTTCACTGGCATCTTGTGCGTCAAATGGCAAGGCAAGGATACGCAAGTTTTTCTTTTTATTGGTCAAAATAGCTAACGCCTCATCCGTATAGCTTGGTGCTATGATGATTTCAAGGAAAACACCGTGCATCTTCTCAGCTGTCGCAGCATCCACCTCACGGTTAAGAACGACAATTCCACCAAAGATAGACACTGGATCAGACTCATAAGCGTAGTCCCAAGCAGTCTCGATGTCATCAGCTTGACCAATTCCACATGGATTCATGTGTTTGAGAGCCACAACGGTTGGACGATCTTTGAAGTCACGGATGATACGAATGGCAGCATCCGCATCACGGATGTTATTGAATGACAATTCCTTACCGTTAAGCTGTTTGGCTGAAGCAATCGAGTAGTCAGTCGGCAAAGCTTTCTGGTAAAAGTCTGCATCTTGTTGAGGGTTTTCACCGTAACGCATGGCTTGCTTGAGGTCATAGGTTAAAGTGAGCTTTTCAGGCTTACTTTCTCCGACTTGAGCTGTGAAATACTCTGCAATCAAGGCGTCATAAGCTGCTGTGTGACGGAAAACCTTGGCTGCCAAACGTTGGCGAGTTTCGTAACTTGTTTCGCCGTTAGCTGCCAATTGTCCCAAAACCACAGCATAGTCAGCTGGATCTACCACAACTGTTACGCTAGCATGATTTTTCGCAGCTGAGCGAAGCATAGATGGCCCACCGATATCGATGTTCTCCACCGCATCAGCATAAGTCACATCTGGTTTGAGGATCGTTTCCTTGAAAGGATAAAGGTTGACCACTACAAGGTCGATAAGCTCAATTTGGTTCTCCTTGGCTGCTTCCAAGTGGCTATCCAAATCACGACGAGCGAGGAGCCCACCGTGGATATTTGGATGAAGGGTCTTAACACGGCCATCCATCATCTCTGGGAAGCCCGTCACATCATCGATCGCAATGGTCTCCACCCCAGCATTGTCAAGGGCAGCCTTTGTCCCACCTGTCGAGATAATATCCCAACCGAGTTTTTTAAGTTCTTGGGCAAATTCAACAATGCCCTCTTTGTTTGAAACACTGATTAAAGCTTTTTTCGTCATTCTATTCCTCTTTCTTTAGGTCCAAGCGCATAGCGACTTCATTATTTTCTTCTATAAATCCTGTTTCCTGAAAACCCAAACTAGTCAACAGGCGCTTCATTTTTTCATTTCCAACCACATAATCTGCGATAATATGATTGCAAGCGCTATCCATCTGAGCCTTTTTGATTAGAACTTCCACAGCTTTTCGTCCATAACCTCTTCCTTGGTACTGCTGGCCAATCATTATCCGCCAGATAAAGTATTCCGCTTCATCCTTATCTATTTCCAACAGGAGAAAACCAACTACAAGCTCATTCCAATAAATTGCCATTGGAAACACATCCCCATTCTCTCGGTAGAGCCATGCGTCAGCTAAAGAGCGTACATTTGGAGACACGAAACGTGCTCGTTCATCAGCTTCAGATATTTTCAAATCCAGCACTGCCTGAAAACTGCTCTCATCTACTAATTTTATCTCAATCATTTTTTCTCCTAGCAATATTGCAAAATCAAAACTTGATTTACTTCTTATCTTCTACCCACCCCTAAACTCTCCAACACTTGAGGATAGAGCTGATACTCTGCTTCATGAATACGTTCTTCAAAGCTGGCTATGGTATCATTCGCTAACCTTGGTACACGGACTTTGTCTGAGACGCTGATTAAGGCGCGTTTAGTCATTATATTCTCCTTTTTAATCATTAGTTAAACACCAATTAAATGCAGTAACAGTAAAATAAGATAAGCAAAACCAAGGCTAAGAATACCTAAGATATTGACCCATTTTCTAGTCTGTGATTTGAACACTCTTATAAAAATTTGATAAATCAATAATCCTACACAAACACCTAGCGTATTTAAAGTCAAATCCGTTATATCTGTTATACCTATTGCTAAAATATACTGTAAGCACTCAAACAATAAACTAATCAAGAAACCTGTCCCGATTATTCTTAAACTAGATAAATTAGTTTTTATCAGAGGGAAACAAACACCTAATGGAATCAAGGAAATCAGATTAAATAACATTTCAGCAAAAACAATTTTTCCATCTACTATTAGTGGTTCTGAAAATGGAATCCAATTGATGTACCTTGGAGCTAAGAAAAATGCTATAAATTCAGGATTGGTCTCAAACTTAAATAAGATTCCCCAAGTTAATAACATCAGATAGACATAAAATACATATCGAGTTGTTTTTTTAGATTCTAACATTACAAATACCTCCGTTTGAAGCCGTCTTCAACAATCACTGACTCCAATTTTGAATCAAAGATATCATATGAATCATCAATGGCAATGGTACTCACCCCAGCATTATCAAGGGCAACCTTGGTTCCACCTGTTGAGATGATGTCCCAACCGAGTTTTTTTAAGTTCCTGGGCAAATTCAACAATGCCCTCTTTGTTTGAGACTGAAATAAGTGCTCGTTTAGTCATTTTAGTTATCTTTCTTTTTCTAATATCATATACTTTACTTCGTATAAAATGTCCGTTAAATACACTTCTTTCGAAGCCTTTCCAAATAAAGGATACTTAATAATATTTCTAATAAAAGTATCCGCAACTGTAATCAAAAAAACGATAATAAATACTAATAGAATTAATCCGATAAATACGTTTAATGATATGCTATTTTCGCCTGTATCAAAAAATTGTTTTACAACTAAAGTGATAAAAGACGTCACCAAAATCATACCAACTGTACCTACAGACTTTACTAAACTTTCATACTTCTTAATTTTATTATCCTGTTTATCTGTCAAATCAGCGATTAGTAATTTCACAGCATACCTAGCTCTTCCACCATATATATGAATTAACTTACGTTTTACTTCTTGACATATCTCTTCAAATTTATCAGGTTTGCCGTCTGAAATTTTATCAATTTTTCGACTGAGATAAATAAAGTGCACCAAAGAAAACACAGTAAAAATAAGAGAAGCTATCTTAACACACAAATCACCAAAATCCCACCAAATGAGTCCATAACTTACCAACATTAGAGTAATAAATACAATTAAATTAATTAGAAATTTATTTCTAATTTTTATTACTTTAGGGTAAAATTGTTTTTCATACTCATTAAAAAAATCTTCAAATTCTTTAACTTTATCTAGTAAAGTCTTAACAGCTTTATTATTCAAAATTTACCTTCTCCCTACTCCCAAACTCTCCAGTACCTCTGGATACAACTTGTACTCTGCCTCATGAATGCGAGCTTCAAAACTGTCAATGGTATCATCAGCTAACCGTGGTACACGTACTTGTTTGATAACCTTCCCTGTATCTACACCAGAGTCCACCCAGTGAATGGTCACGCCGCTCTCAGCAACACCAGCATTCCAAGCATCCTCAATCCCATGAGCTCCTGGAAATTCTGGCAAGTAGGCTGGATGAATGTTTATAATCCGACCTTCATAAGCCGCCAATAAGGTTGGCCCAACGATTTTCATGTAGCCTGCTAGGCAAACCAAGTCAATCTGGTGTTCTTCCAAGAGTTCGACAAGTGCCGCTTCGTAGTCTGCCTTGCTCTCAAACTCTTTGAGTTCAAAAGCATAGGACAGAACGCCGAACTTGTCTGCACGTTCGAGCACATAGGCGTCACGATGGTCTGAAAAGACAAACTCCACTGGAAATTCTTCGGCAATCACCTGAAAATTTGAGCCATTACCAGAGGCAAAAACCGCTATTTTTTTCATTTGATGATGACACTTTCGTTTTCTTTCTTGACGATACGACCAATTTCATAGACTGGTTCATCCAACAATTCCTTGATACGACTTACATTTTCAGGGCTAACTGCTAGCATAAGTCCCACACCCATATTGAAGATTTCAAACATTTCTTCGTGTTTGATCTGACCGTATTTCTCAAGGGCTTTGAAAATCGGAAGCACTGGAACTTTGCTTTCATCAATTTCAGCAGCTAGGTCATCCGCAAACATACGAGGGACATTTTCGATAAAGCCACCACCTGTGATATGGGCAATGCCGTTGACCAACCCTTCCTTTATGAGTGGTAAGACAGCCTTGACATAGATACGAGTTGGCTCAAGAAGAACTTCCTTGAGTTGCTTGCCTTCCAATTCTGGCAAGATTTCCTCACCTGTGTAATCCGCAAAGACACGACGGACAAGAGAGTAACCATTGGAATGAATCCCACTTGAAGCAAGTCCGAGAAGAATATCTCCTTCTGCCACCTTTGAACCGTCAATGATTTGAGATTTTTCAGCCACACCGACCGCAAAACCAGCCAAGTCATAGTCATCTTCGCCGTACATGCCAGGCATTTCAGCCGTTTCCCCACCGATGAGGGCTGCTCCAGCCTGCACACAACCTTCTGCTACACCAGCAACCACTTGTTCTAGCTTAGCTGGTTCATTCTTGCCAGTTGCCACATAGTCGAGGAAATAGAGGGGTTCCGCACCCGCAGCGATGATATCATTGACACACATGGCTACACAGTCCTGACCGATGGTATCGTGCTTGTCGTACTTGATAGCCAGCATGAGCTTGGTTCCGACACCATCAGTTCCTGAAATCAAGACGGGTTCTTTAACCCCAGTCTTTGAAAGGTCAAACATACCACCAAAGCCACCCAGAGCTCCCATGACACCTGCACGCTCCGTACGAGCCACGTGCTTTTTAATCCGTTCAACAACTTCATAACCCGCTTCAACATCCACACCAGATTGAGCGTACGCATTTTTATTTGCCATTTTATTTTTCCTTTTCTTTTTTTGGGAAAGACTGCGACATATTTTTAGATAAACAATTATTTTATCTAAAAATACTAGTCAGGTCTCTAGCTTTGGTCCCATAGGAGAAAGCGTCTACTGACAAATGCTTTAGCTTTTAGTCAGTAGTGAGACGTGGGGCATAAGCATTCTTATTTGTCATCTATTTGTTACTTTTTTTTAATGGAAAATCTGTCATCTATTTGTAAAAACTGGTCTTTTCTTCCAAACTTCTACGATAATCTTCTTCATAGTCATAGAGAGGTGTTGGGTAGTCACCGTCAAAGTAAGCGACACAGAGACCGCCATTTGGCGCATCTGTTTCAATCCCAATCGACTCAATCAAACCTTCAACAGAAAGGTATGTCAGACTGTCCGCTCCAATGATTTGACGAGTTTCTTCGACCGTATGATTGGCCGCAATCAGCTCCTGACGGGTCTGGATATCAATCCCGTAGAAGCATGGATAAGCTAGCGCTGGACTACCAATGGCAACGTGAACCTCAGTCGCACCCGCTTCTTTCAAGAGTTGAACGATCCGACGAGAGGTTGTTCCACGTACAATAGAGTCATCAATCATAACCACACGCTTGCCTTTTACAACGCCTGAAACAGCAGAGAGTTTCATCCGCACCCCTTGCTCCCGTAATTCTTGAGTCGGTTGGATAAAGGTACGTTGGGTGTATTGGTTCTTGATGAGGCCCATTTCATTTGGTAGCCCGGACTCTTCAGAAAATCCCATAGCCGCGCTGAGGGAAGAATTGGGCACACCGACCACGATATCCGCCTCATGCTTGAATTCACGCGCCAATTGAGCACCCATACGTTTACGTGCCGTATGAACATTGACACCATGAATGTTAGAATCAGGGCGAGCAAAATAGATATACTCCATAGAAC
Source organism: Streptococcus mitis (assembly GCF_047460035.1). Taxonomy (GTDB): domain Bacteria; phylum Bacillota; class Bacilli; order Lactobacillales; family Streptococcaceae; genus Streptococcus; species Streptococcus mitis_DW. The sequence goes on from NZ_JASHHB010000005.1 coordinate 124,207, forward strand.
AGATTGCTAACTGAGTATCATCTGTATAGCTATCATACTGGATGCCCTTGTCATCAATGATCACAATCTCACCTGGCTTCAAATCGCGAATCCATTCAGCACCAATAACCTCAAAAGCACAGGTTTCAGAGGAAACAACCACTGCTCCGTTGGCCATTTTCCCGATAGAAAGGGGACGGAAACCATTGGGATCAAGGGCAGCAATCAACTTGTCCTCAAACAGTAAGATATAGGCAAAACCACCTTTGACAAGGCTGAGCGCTTCCTTGATTTTGCCCATCAGGCTAGGATTATGACTGCGACGAATGAGGTGAGCCAAGATTTCAGAGTCCGAAGTCGCGCTGAAAATCGCTCCTCTATCTTCCAATTCTTTCTTGAGGGAGGCTGCATTGGTCAGATTTCCATTATGAGCCAAGCCAAACTGCATATCGTGAAAACGGAAGAGGAAGGGCTGGATGTTATCTACAGAAGCTTCGCCAGCAGTCGCGTAACGAACATGTCCAATCGCACCAGTTCCTGTCAATTTATCCAAATTAGCAGGATTTCTGAATACTTCTGATAAAAGGCCCATGTCACGATGGCGCTTCAATTGTCCTTGATCATTGGAGAGGATTCCTGCCCCCTCCTGACCACGGTGCTGAAGACTATGGAGACCAAAGTAGGTCAATTTGGCAGCATCTGGATGCCCCCAGATACCAAAAACACCACATTCTTCATTAAGAGATTTTACTTCGTATGTCATTTTTTATACCTAATTTTCATTTGTGTATCATTCCTTCAGTAGAGCGGAATGATACGGTAGGAGCTCGCTTCACTCGCAAAACAAAACATTTGCAATCATCATGAGCTAGACCTACATGACTTTTACATTATTGATACTATCTATTAGAAAACCTGCAAGTCTTATTTTCCAGTGAAATATTTAACCGCTGACGCGAACAGATGCTGGTCTTTATTTCCTGGGATGTTTTGGAAAAGACCGTCCTCATAACGTTCTGAATGGCCCATCTTACCAATGATTTGACCGTTCTTGCTGGTAATTCCTTCGATGGCATTAACAGAACCATTTGGATTGTACTTAGAGTCCATACTTGGTTTGCCATCAAAGTCAACGTATTGGCTGAAAATTTGTCCATTGTCACGGAGCTCCGCGAATTCCTCAGCCGTCACGACAAACTTTCCTTCACCGTGCGATACTGGGATGGCATGGATATCGCCCACTTGCACTCCAGCTAACCATGGTGAGTTGGTATTGGCAATCCGAGTTTCCACCATCTTGGCCACGTGTTGGTTGGCATCATTGTAGAAGAGGGTTGGACTAGTACCGCTGGCATCCTCGAAGTTCCCGTATGGAAGAAGACCTGATTTGACCAAGGCTTGGAATCCATTACAGATACCGATAATCAAGCCACCACGAGCGATAAAGCTATCAATGGCTACACGCACTTTTTCATTAAGAAGGATATTGACAATAAACTTAGCTGAACCATCTGGTTCGTCCGCAGCTGAGAAGCCACCTGCAAAGAAGAGAATGTTAGCTTTACTGATGTTGTCAACCATAGTTTCAACCGACTTGACAATAGCCTCTTCATTCAAGGTCACAAATGGCACCAAGTTGACCTCTGCACCTTCTTTCTCAAATGCCTTGGCTGAGTCATATTCTGAGTTGGTTCCTGGGAAGACTGGGATGTAAACAACAGGTTTTTCAACCTTTTCTTTGGCTTTAATCACAACATCCGATGCCACAGCTGGTACTTTAGCCAGCTCTTTAGCTTGGGCAAATTCTGTTGGATAAACTTCTTCTAGTTTTCCTTGGAAGGCACTGTCAAGTTTGTGTCCATCTAGCTTCACACTGTTGACAACGAGTGTAAAGTCTGCACTTGTTTGTCCAATCTTCTCTACTCCAGCGATTTCTTCAGGAGATGTGAAGACAAATCCGCCCAATTGTGCTGTCAAAGAACTTTCAAGTTCAGACAAGGTCACCTTTGCACCGATATGATTTCCAAAGGTAGCAAGAGCCAAACTTTCAACCACACCACCGTATTTGACAGCTGATGCAGATGTTACCTTGTGTTCAGCTTGGATAGCTTCAAATTGAGCAAAGTTAGACTTAATCAAATCAAAATCAATTTCTGCAGAGAGAGCTTGACCTGGAATGTAGTAAATGTTTTCACCAGCACCCTTAAACTCTGGAGAGAGCACATTACGGCTATCCGCTGTCGTCACCCCAAAGGCAACTAGGGTCGGTGGTACGGTCAATTCTTCAAAAGTACCAGACATGGAGTCCTTACCACCGATAGATGGCAGGCCAAGCTGAATCTGTGCTTCGATAGATCCTAGAAGAGCTGCTACTGGCTGACCGAAACGCTCGGCTTGCTTGTCCATACGCTCGAAATATTCTTGGTAAGAGAAGCGAGCCTTAGACCAATTGGCACCAGTAGCTACCAAACGAGCAGTTGCCTCGATCACCGCATAGGCAGCACCGTGGTATGGAGACCATTCCGCTACATAAGGGTTGAAGCCTTGGGCCATGACTGACGCAGTATGAGTCACACCGTGTTGAACTGGTAATTTCTGTACAGATGCCTCAGTTGGTGTAAGTTGATAGCGACCACCAAGTGGGTGATTGACCGTTGAACGACCAACAGAGCAATCAAAGATAGTCTGCAAGCCTTTTTGACTCGCATGGTTGAGATCAGACAGAACCGCAAGGGTATCAACTTCAAGTGTGTTAGCAGATGTTTGACGCTCTTCTGGGAGTTTGACATCCTTGTCCACAACCTTAGCATCTACGACCACGCGCACACCATTGGTATCAAGGAAACGACGTTCCAAGTCGACAATGGTTTCACCATTCCAGTGCATGACTAGATTTGGTTTTTCCGTCACTGTCGCAACTACAACAGCATCAATATTTTCTTTGTTACATTCCGCAACGAAGGCATCTACATCCTCAGGACGAACCACAACTGCCATCCGTTCTTGAGATTCAGAGATGGCAATTTCTGTACCATTCAAGCCTTGGTATTTAAGAGGCACTTTGTTAAGGTCGATTTCAAGACCGTCTGCTAATTCACCGATAGCCACACAGACACCACCAGCGCCAAAATCATTTGATTTTTTGATAAGACGAGTCACATCGCCATTACGGAACAGACGTTGAATCTTGCGTTCTTCGATAGCATTCCCTTTTTGAACTTCAGCTCCAGCAGTTTCCACGGACTCAACTGTTTGAACCTTAGAAGAACCTGTCGCACCACCGACACCGTCACGTCCAGTCTTACCACCGAGGAGGATAATCACGTCTCCCGCTTCCGGTTTTTCACGGACAACATTGCCCTTAGGAGCTGCACCGACAACAGCACCTAGCTCCATACGCTTAGCAACGAAACCTGGGTGGAAGTACTCACGAACGTAGGTTGTTGCAAGCCCAATCTGGTTTCCGTAAGAAGAATAACCATGAGCAGCTGTCTTAGAAATGACCTGTTGTGGCAATTTACCAGCGCGAGTTTCTGAAATCGGTGCGGTAATATCTCCAGCACCTGAGATACGCATAGCTTGGTAAACATATGAGCGACCTGATAATGGGTCACGAATAGCACCACCGATACAAGTAGCCGCCCCACCAAATGGCTCAATCTCCGTTGGGTGATTGTGGGTTTCGTTTTTAAACATGAGGAGCCATGGTTCTTTCACACCATCAACGTCCACTTCGATTTCTACTGAGCAAGCATTGATTTCGTCTGACACTTCCATATCATCCAAACGTCCATTAGCACGCTCATAACGACCGAAAATAGTCGCCATATCCATCAAGGTTTGCGGTTTTTCAGAACGCCCCAACTCATCACGCATGGCAATATACTTGTCATAAGTTGACTGCAATTGTTTTTGGAATTTAGAAGCTGAGAAATCAATCTGCTTCAACTCAGTCTCAAAAGTCGTGTGACGGCAGTGGTCAGACCAGTAAGTATCCAAAACCTTGAGTTCCGTCTCAGTCGGCACGCGCCCGATTGACTTGAAATAATCTTGGATAAAGAGCAAATCATCCACTTCCATGGCCATCCCTTGCTCAGCCTTGTAGCGAGCAAAGTCTTCTGCTGTATAGCTTTCAAAGAAAGTCAATTTTGGAATGGTCTTGTCTGACTCTGAAAATTCCTGCTTGGCAATCCCTGTCGTGATGTCCTTGAAACGAGAATCAACTGGGTTAAGCAAGTAGTTCTTGACCGCTTCTAATTCAGTCGTATCAATATCCTTATTGACCAAGTACAATTGTGCTGTATTAACCGTCACATCACTCGAACTTCCCAGCAAAAGCAAGGCTTCCTGTGAAGAAGCTGCACGCTGATCAAATTGACCAGGCAGGCTTTCAATGGCAAAGAAAGCATAGTTGTCCAGATCCGCCTGCACAGTCGATTCGTCCAAGACATGGTCTGTCACCTGCTCAGAGAAGATGTGTTTTTCCGCAGGTGCAAACAAGTCCTTTGCCAAATCAAAGACATCATAAACTTGCACAATGCGAATGCTTTTCAAAGTTGACAATCCCAAATTATTCTGGAGTTCTCTAACCAAACTCTCTGACTTGACCTGAAAATCAGCCTTTTTTTCAACAAAAATACGTTTATCCATCAATTCTTATTCCTTTATTTCAGCTCTTACAATGTTCCAACGACCTCTAGGTTGTTATTTCAAACCCTGCAACTTTTCCCAGACAATCTCATAAACGTCTGTTAGTTCTCCTAATCCTCTACGGAAAACATCCTTATCCATGTGGTTGCCATCCGCATCCCACAAACGGCAATTATCTGGTGAAAATTCGTCTGCCAAGATAATCTTTCCATCCTTATCGAAACCGAACTCTAGCTTAAAGTCAATCAATTTAAGCCCAATCTCAGCAAACCAGACTTTCAAAAGTTCATTGATACGACGCGTTTCTTCCTTCAAGTAGGCAATCTGCTGATCATCCGCAATCTGTAGGAATTTCACATGCTCGTCATTGATAAAGGGATCATCCAAATCATCATTTTTATAGTAAAATTCGACAATCGGAGTCTCCAAGGCGATTCCTTCATCAACGCCAAAACGTTTTGAAAAGGAACCAGCCGTGTAGTTGCGAAACACGACTTCCAGCGGAATAATCTCAACCTTTTTATTGAGTTGTTCCGTGTCCGAAAGTTTCTCCACAAAGTGAGTCGCCACACCCGCCGCATTTAATTTCTCAAAAATAAAAGATGAAATCTGATTATTCAACACTCCCTTACCCGCAATCTGCTCCTTCTTAACACCGTTGAAAGCAGTCGCCTGGTCCTTGTAAGTTGAAATAATAAGATTTTCATCCTCTGTTGTATAGATATCTTTAGCTTTTCCCGAATAGATCAATTGTTTTGACATTTTAAAGTTCGCCTTTCGTATTACTTGAGCACATTCTACCACAAAAAACCTAAAATTACAAGAATTTAACCGAATAAACGGCGAATGTGAAGCAAGAATCGTAAAGAAAAAACTGCAAGAAGTATCTTTCTCACAGTTTTAAAATCATTTAATACTCTTCGAAAATCAAATTCAAACCGCGTCAACGTCGCCTTGCCGTACTCAAGTACAGCCTGCGGCTAGTTTTCTAGTTTGCTCTTTGATTTTCATTGAGTATAACTCTAAAAACACGAACATTACTCTTTGTTCAAAAATTGATCCAAATAATAACGTAGATAACTTTTCTTGCCTGTAATCATCTGTAGGCGACCTTCCACCCCATACCGAAGTTTTTCTGCCTGCTCAGCAGTCAGATCGGTCTCAGCCTCGATTTTAAAGAAATTCCCTTTCTCAGTCTTAGTAGCTGTCGCATCAATACTTGTAATAGTAGAATCTAGGAAAAGTTGATTCTTAGCATCATGAGTCGTAGTATAGCGAACAGAGTCCCCAATCTTGACTCTTGCTACATCTTTTGAACTAAGATAGGCTGTAAGTTTGGCTTTCCCTTCTTTTTCCAAGGAAGGATAGAGTTGGGCTAGCAGGCTTCCCTCTGCAACCATGGTAGAATCACTGGTCTCAGGATTAAGGTGAAGCACCCCATCTTCACTTGCCGTAATTTTCCCCTTGTCTAAAAGATTTCCCTGTACCTTCTTACCTGATTCTGCCTCTAAGATCTTTTGGTCTAAAAGAGTCAATTCCTGACCAACCTTAGCCAAGTGTTGTGATTTAAGGGATTCCAATTGACTGCTTAAGCCAGACGCATAGGCTTGCTGGGTACCTGAACCTGCATACTGAACACGGTAAGTAGCAAGACTAGATTCTAACTGAGAAAGCTGCGCTTCAACCTGCGCCACTGCCTGAGCCTTAGCTTGCGGATTTTCCTCCCCCTGAGACTTGTAAGACTGGTAGAGAGAGTAGGCTAGATTCTGACTGGCCAAGGAAACACCTGTTTCAATAGCTGACTTAGCTGTCTGGTAATCGCGAATTTTAGCCTCTGTTTGACTGATGAGGTTGCCGATTTCAGCTTGGGTTTGACTAGCTGCTGCATTCTGGGACGCGATGGTCTCATTTTGTTGCGATGTACTAGCCCTAAGACTGCCTGCTTGGCTGATGTAGTCGCGAAAGGTGGCTTGGTAGCCAAACTTATCCTCCTCTGGAAAGTAATCCGTCCCTTCTTGCAGGCTCTTTTGCAAATACTCCAATTGCTTTTTTTGATCCTTGAGCATGTCCAACTGACTAGCATAGGACTCCACTTGGACACCCTCTGCCCCTTCCTGATATTGAACCAGAAGATCCCCTTTCTTAACCAGCTTATTTTCTTCCAAATGATTGACAAGAATACGATTGTTGCTAGTTGACTGGATATTTGCAAGGATGCGACTAGGCTCAACAGTAGCTCTAGTAGACAAACTCATCTCCTTCTCTGCCAAAGTTACAAATCCAAGTAAAAACACGAGCAGAAGGGACATGGGGACAATCACCCGACTGGAAAAATTATGGTAACGGCGATTATAAAACTCCGCACTTTCTAAAAATTCTGGTTTCATTCTCTCCTCTTTCTAGCTATTCACCAAATGGGCGTAAAATCCACCCTGTGCAAGCAAATCAGCATGATTTCCTTCTTCAACAATCTTGCCCTGATCCAAGACAACAACCTTCTCTGTCCGCTCTGCAATAGTCAAACGGTGGGCAATGAAAATCAAGGTCTTGTCTAAAGCCATAAGATTATCGACAATTCGCTTCTCTGTCAAAATATCCAAACTGCTAGTCGCCTCATCCAAAATCAAGACAGGCGCATCTGTCAAGAGAGCACGCGCCAGAGCGATTCGCTGCCGTTGGCCACCTGAAATTCCTGCCCCATCCGAAGTCAATTCTGTCTGGTAATTCAGTGGCATGCGCTCAATATCCTCCCGAATCTCTGCCAATTCCACCGCCCGTAAGATATCCTCTTGAGTCGTCCCCTCCTTGGCTCCAAGGAGAAGATTCTCCAAAATCGTTCCGTTAAAGACATAGGGCTGTTGAGGCAGGTAGTTGATATACTGACGCAGAGCCTTTTTATCAATCTGATTGAGATTGACACCACCCAGACTAATCTCTCCCTGACTTGGATCGTAAAAATTAACCATCATCTTAGCCAAAGTCGTCTTACCTGACCCTGAAATCCCCACAAAAGCCACCTTAGACCCTTGGGGAACGGTTAAATTGATATCCGACAAGACATCTCGACCATAGCCATACTTGTAGGAAACCTGCTTGAAGGTCATCTCTCCCTTCATCAAGCTCAGATCCTCAACTGTTTTCTTCTCCTCAAACTCAGAAGCTACCAGATAAACCTCATTCAGACGGTTATTGGCAACCTGCGCTGTCTGAAGCTTGGTTTGCAGATTGATGATATTTTCCAAAGGATTGGTAAAGTAAACAAGCAAGGTATTATAGGTAATCAACTGTCCCAAACTCATCTTGCCATCCATGACCAGAACAGCCCCCATCCAGAGAATGCCGACATTGAGCAAGAGATGGGCAACTTTTTTCAGAGCCTTTTGCTGACTCTCTGCTCGACTATAGGTAAAGGATTTTTTCAGATAATCCACAAATTCCTTGTCAATCTTTTGGTAGCGTGAACTTTCACTGGTCAAAGACTTGATAGTCTCAATACCATTGATGTCCTCAATGATAGAAGAAGACAGAACCGCATTGGCTTCCATGGTATCCCGATTCATCTTTTCAAACGGCTTCATAAAGGCAAAGATAATCACTGTGTAGATAGGGAGCGCCAATAAAGTCATGAAAAAGAGATTGGTATTTTGTGAAAATAAAACAAGGGAAATAATGACAACCGTTGATACATCTAGGAAAATCGAAAGAATGGTCGAAGCCAGCGCATCGATGATACTGTTAGCATCTGTGAAACGAGACACGATTTCCCCTGTCCTGCGTGTCGCAAAAAAGGACATAGGCAGGTGAAAAACATGCTTGATATAGGACAAAATCACATCAATCGACAAGCGTTGCCCCAAAACAAGTAAGAGATACTCCTGAGCGTAAGACAAGATTTGCTGGAGGATATAGACGATAACCAGCCCAATAGAAATAATCCCAAGCGTCGAACGCATCTGATCTGGCACATAGGTATCAATGATAGACTGCAGATAATAAGAACCCACAATGTTAATCACGGTTACCAATAGTGTTGCCAAAACGATATTAGCGATCAAGCCACGCTGCTTCACTAATATAGGGATAAAAGAGAGCAGACCATTCTTTTGATCCTTATGAGGCTTGTAGTCTGGACTAGGTGCCATAAACAGAGTCACTCCTGTCCATTCTTCCGCAAAACGCTCACGTGGCAGTTTGGTCAATTTCACCCCAGGATCTGGATCGGCAATATGAATGCTATCCTTATCCTGCCCAGTCACCACATAGTAGTGGAGCAATTTCCCTTCCTTAAGCACATGGGCAACAAAAGGAAAGGTCAAATCTGGCAAGTCAAAGAGTGTCATATCCGCCTTGATCGCTCGCGTCTCAAAACCAATCTCCTCTGCCACCTTGACCAAGCCCAAAGCCGTCGTCCCATCCATAGTCGTCTTGGCCAATTCGCGCAAGTGAGCCAAAGAATAATAGCTACCATAGTAGCCAAAAACCATGGCTAATGAAGCTACACCGCAGTCCATCTGATCCACCTGCGGACGATAGTGACGTTTCCCAAATTTCATATCCATCTCCTTTTTTCTAAACTCATACTCAATTAAAATCAAAGAGCAAACTAGCCGCAGGCTGCTCAAAGCACGGCTTTGAGGTTGTAGATAGAACTGACGAAGTCAGCTCAAAACACTGTTTTGAGGTTGCAGATAGAACTGACGAAGTCAGTAACATATCTACGGCAAGGCGACGTTGACGTGGTTTGAATTTGATTTTCGAAGAATATAAACTCATCTGATAATACCTATCTTACCCCAATTCCCAAATAAAAACTGGACTTCCTTCCCAAATGCGCCTATCTACCTCCCAAATGCACTTTTGGGATAAAAAAATAGGCAGAACAAACGCTCTACCTACTAAAAATATGCTATTGAAAGGAAAATGATTTTTTACTGACACCCTAGGCAAGCTTGGAACAAATAAATCATTGATAGTAACATTTGTGACATCCTATTCATTACTTCAATTTCTAATGTCCCTACTATTTCTAAGCCACCTCTGGCATGATCTATTCATAGTCAGAATAGGTAACACCGTTCTAAATTACGATTCATAGTTACTCCTTTTTTTGATTCGTTACTATAAGACACCTATTCCCTATAAAGAGTCTACTACTTCAAATTTATCCATTCTTTTTTTTTTACTTCTGTATAAAATAATGAAGACCATCATAAATAATGCAATCGTTGGTATATTGAAACTATCAAACCAAGTAGGTAAAGATACTTTATTCATATCAGCTACTAATCTGATGATGGTATAAGACATTGAACTAAGTAATACCATGATTTCAGGCCAAACTTTCAGTATTGATTTAACAAATTTCATATTAAACTCCGATGTGATGCATTCTTAGATTCTAGCCTAGCTATTTTCAGCGCAGACTAACAAGTCATTCTTAACTGTTTACTCTACTCGCTTTTTATTGATCTTATATCCTAGATAAAAGAGCCCAAATAAAACGGGGTAAATTTCTGGATAAAATAGGGTATTGATTGGATTTTTCAAAATCAAATACGTTGCGATGTAGATTATGAGCGATACGATAAAATACCCTTCAGCAAAGCCTAATAAAAATGTTTTCATAAGAAACCCCTAATTACCTGACAAGAATGGCGGAAAAACGCTACCATTCATATACACAAAATCCTTTTGATTCATGTTCTTCATTACTCCTTTGTATTATATTTTATTGCTATGTAAATGAGTAAAATGAGTATTGGGTAAGTAAATACTTCTGAAATATCCATAAAATTTACACTATACTGTCCAGATAATATTTTATAGTCAATTAAAATTTGAACGATAGTAAAAATAATACGTATCGATAACAATACCCCTAGTAATATCACTTCTTTTTTTAAAAACATAGAAATGCCTCTCTGACTACAATCAGATTATGGTCTATTCGCATAATACCCCAAAGCTGCTCCACCTACAGGAAGTAATGATCCTTTGATAACAATTAATAAACCTGCTCCAACTTATTCACTTTGCTCTACGATTTCAAATTGATTCAAATTTTGCATGTTATATCCCTCTTTAAATAATACTAGCCAAGCCAATAGTGACTCCTACTAATAAACCCACTATCCCTGAAGCTGATATAATAACAGCCGCAAATTCGTTTGAAAAATTCATTGATTTCTCCAAAGTGTCTTATCTAAAGTAACCCCATGCAACTAGCCCTGCAGCAGATAAGCTGCCGACAACATACCCCGCAACCTTGATTCCTACTGGAACTGCTACTACCGCTGCAGGAAGTACTCCTCCATCAACTGTTGCTAGTTCTTTTTCTGTCATTTCTGTAAACTGATTATCATTTACTAAAATATTCATTTTAAGTTCTCCTTGCTCTTATTCACTTTTGCTTTAAATATTTCTTTTTTATTAATATAGTATGTCAATGCTACTAACAAAATACAGATCCCCAACGATACCTTCTCTAAATTAAGTAGAGAATAAATTAATAATATGCTGTAAGATATTAAAGCAGATCCTATATATATTTTTTTTAATATTCTATTCATAAAACTTACTCAAAGTCTTATTTCAGATTTTTACCAACTTGATAGAGACCTGCTCCCAGTATAATAGCCCCTCCTGTTACAGAAAAACCTTTAAACGCCGCTACTCCAAACGCAACTACTAGTGGTGCAATTCCCCCATCTACATCCATCAACTCTTCTTCTGTAAGAGCTACAAAGTTCTGTTCCATTTTGTCAAAATTTGTCATCTTTTTCTCCTCTTGTCCTATTTTTTCTAAATCTTATCCTCTAAAAAATGGAGTTCCAATAAATACACTACGTAACAATAGACCTGTAATTAAACCCCGTTGATAACTTTCCTTGCTACCACCCACCAGCAAGGCTAAGTCGCTTTCCTTTAATACTTCAATAGTACACTTATCATTCATTTCATTCATCGCTTATCCCCTAAAAACCTAAACCTCTACGAAATCCAACGTACCAATCTGCAAGTGTCTTCGTCCAATTTTCTCCACCTTGAATATCGGTCAATTCTTCCGAAGTCAGCTCAACAAATCCATAATAATGTTCTTTCATTATTTTATTCCTTTCTTTTTTCCCTCTCACTTATCTATTCGAAAAACAATCCGAAAATGAACAACTAAATTAAATTTTATTTAAAAAATAATTTAATAAACCACGGATACAAGATTGGTAGATACATAAACCAGGCTCCTTCCTTTTTTCTCTTACTTATCTATTCGAAAAAAATTTCGAAAATGAATAACTAAATTAAATTTTATTTATAAAATAATTTAATGAACCACGGATACAAGATTGGTAGATACATGAACTAGGCTCCTTTCCTTTTCCTCTTACTTATCTATTCGAAAAAGAATTCAAAAAAATAAGAATATCAGAAAATTTTCCGACATTCTTATTGATAAATTCATTCAAATCTAACAGATATTAGACATTGAGATATTTTTTAAGGGTTCTTCTGGCTGTCCGTGATACAGGGAAGTGCAAGCCTTCTAACAGGGTCACTTCTGTCGCAGTCATCTCTTCAATGGCCTGTAAACTGACCAACGTATTGCGATTGGCATAGGCAAAGTAATCTTTTTCAGCCTTGGCAGCAATATCCTTGAGACTGCCATAAATGGTCTTGATAGAATGATTGGCATAATAGACCTTGATACGGTGGGATTCCACTGAGGTTTCAAAGGCTAAAATCTCATGGTAGGGCAGAGTAAAGCCCCGTCTCCCCTCAAAACTATAGGTAAAGAGACGCATATTTTCCCTCTTGTCCACTGCCAGTACATAGTCCAGACAGCGCTCCAGCTGATGACGGTAATCCTCCTCAGGCTGATCCTTGGAAATAAAATCCAAGGCAGACAAGTGGTAGCGAAAAGCTAGAGGCAAGGCCTCCGAGTGCGTGGACACAAAGACAATGCTTGTAAAAGGATCCCGCTCCCGAACCTGTTGAGCAACCTGAAAGCCCCGTTCACGCTCTCCATCAATCTCTAAATCCAATAAATAGAGTTGGTAATGGTCAAAATACTGAGAATACTTTTCAACATCTCCATAGTTTTTGGCAATATCAATTTCCAATCTCAAATTGCGAGAGCGACCGATATCTAGTAAAGTCTGCTCTATCCGTCCTTGCTGGACTCTATCATCTTCCAAAACTAAAATTCTCATTCCTATTCCTCTCGTTTCTCATCCTTAAATGGCAATTCTAAATCTTGTCTAAAGGTCGTCTCTCCCAGTTGGGTATCTAAGTTCAAATCATAATGAAAAACCATATCCTCCAAGGTCGCTAAGCCTAGTCCACTGTGGTTACCCTTGGTCGAATAACCCTTTTGACTGAGAATGCTGGGATTCAGTTCTTCTTTCTTACGAGTGTTTTCAGTGATAAAACGAACACTCCTATCACCTGCCAATAAAGCAACCCGAATCTGCGGATTTTCAGCCTCATTCGCTGCTTCTAAAGCATTTGTCGTGAGGATAGAGAGGATACGGATAGACTCCAACATCGGCAATGCCAGCTCTTTAACAACCCCCACCGTCTCCAAACTAAAATGAATTCCCTGCTTATCTGCCACAATCATGGCTTTGGCCAAGGTATTACGAATGGCTATGTCATGAATATTGTGAAGATTAAAGGCCGTGTAATCTGCCTTTCTCAGCTTTTCATTGGTCTTTAGAAAGACATCTCGATAAATGGTAGACACCTCAGCCATATCTTGATTAGCTATAGCAGGCTCCATACTGGCGACAATCCCTGCAAAATCATGACGGAAACCTCGAACCTCATCATAGAGATGCCCCAACTTATCCACCATCCCTTGCAAGGAACGATTCTCATCTTCCTGTCTCTGAATGGTCTGCTCATCACGATAAACCTGCTCCAAATGCTTGATGTAAAAGAGCCAAGAGAAAAAGAGAATGAAAATCAGGAGAGAAATGGTCGTGTCAAAACGAACGTAGAAAGAACTATTTCTATTGGTCATAAACGAAGAGAATATCCTAAATCCAGTCAGAGGTAGGATAATGAAAAAACTCTTACGATAGTGGGTTTTGAAAGCATCTGAAAAAAATAAATCCAAATCCAAAGACCAACGCTTCATCATAACTACTGTTAGTACGATAGCTAATAGGGAAAAAGAAGAGTTAACAATCCCATTTCCTACTTCTGATAGCATATCTATATCTAACATCCGAATATAGAACAATACCAATAAATAGCGAATACTCTGATAAAAACTAAAAAGATAGAGTGAAAGAAATAAAGATTCTCCTTTTTTCTTCCTATTCATATAGAAAATAAGGTAAAAAAAGATTAAAACTTCCAAATACATGATTTCAAAAAAAGTTTTACCAGCTATTACTTGCATCATTAGTAAATAGACTATGTATCTCTTTTTACGAAATTCCGGTGTAATTTGGTAACCTAGATAGATTGGGGGAATTATAATGGAGACTATCAACAATAAAGCAAATAGAGTCTCCTTAATAAAAGTCAAAATCATACTATCCAATCACGCTCTCCATCAATCTCTAAATCCAATAAATAGAGTTGGTAATGGTCAAAATACTGAGAATACTTTTCAACATCTCCATAGTTTTTAGCAATATCAATTTCCAATCTCAAATTGCGAGAGCGACCAATATCTAGTAAAGTCTGCTCTATCCGCCCCTGCTGGACTCTATCGTCTTCCAAAACTAAAATTCTCATTCCTCTCCTCCTCGTTCCTCATCCTTAAATGGTAATTCTAAATCTTGTCTAAAGGTCGTTTCTCCTAGCTGAGTATCTAAGTTCAAATCATAATGAAAAACCATATCCTCCAAGGTCGCTAAGCCCAGTCCACTATGGTTACCCTTAGTAGAATAACCCTTTTGACTGAGAATGCTGGGATTCAGTTCTTCTTTCTTACGAGTGTTTTCAATGATAAAACGAACACTCCTATCACCTGCCAATAAAGCAACCCGAATCTGCTGATTTTCAGCCTCACTGGCTGCTTCTAAAGCATTTGTCGTGAGGATAGAAAGGATACGGATAGCCTCCAACATCGGCAATGCCAGCTCTTCTACGACCCCCACCGTCTCCAAACTAAAATGAATCCCCTGCTTATCTGCCACAATCATGGCTTTGGCCAAGGTATTACGAATGGCTATGTCATGGATATTGTGAAGATTAAAGGCTGTGTAGTCCGCCTTCCTCAGCTTTTCATTGGTCTTTAGAAAGACATCTTGATAAATGGTAGACACCTCAGTCATGTCTTGATTCGCTATGGCAGGCTCCATGCTGGCGACAATCCCTGCAAAATCATGACGGAAACCTCGAACCTCATCATAGAGATGACCCAACTTATCCACCATCCCTTGCAAGGAACGATTTTCATCTTCCTGTCTCTGAATGGTTTGCTCATCACGATAAACCTGCTCCAAATGCTTGATGTAAAAAAGCCAAGAGAAAAAGAGAATGAAAATCAGGAGAGAAATGGTCGTATCAAAACGAACGTAGAAAGGGTTACATCCCCCAGACATGATGGATGAAAAAAGTCTAAAACCAAACAATAAGGACAATATCCACAAACTTTTCATCACTAACGATTGAAATTTATCTAAAAATAATATATTGAAATCAATTCCCCATCGTCTTAAAATGACAACAGACAAAAACAACGAAATCAAACTAAATACAGAATTAAATCCACTATGCAAGAAATCAGATAGTTCAGAGTAGTCAAATATCAATCGTATTATAAATGTCAAAACCAAATATCGAATACTTTGATAAAACACAAATAGATAAAGTGCAAGAAAGAGAGCTTCCTTCTTCTTTTTCTTTAACACAATCCAAAATATTATATAAAAGAATAATAAATTGGCAACATGCGAGAAACTCGGAAAAACGAAGGTAGCAAATAGCTTAAAAACTACCAAAAGAAATATAGAACGTTTGTCATAAAATGCTTTAGAGAGTTGACTACCTAGATAAATCGGAGGAGCTAAAATATTGATTAAAATCAATATAAACACTAAAAATTCAAGTAATATAATCATAAATCCGTTTAATTAACCCATTAGTAGCAAAACACTAGCTTTGCTTTGGGAATAGATATCACCAACTGTAAATATCTTCAAATTGTTCCAATTCTACAAATGTATTTTTCATTTTCATGACAAACTCCTTTTCATAATTTTATATCCTCTCTATCCCCTTATAAATCCACAAAAGGCTTTAGTTTCTTTTAAAATACAAGAAATCTAAAGCCTCTTGAAAATGATTTGCACGTTTTAATTTTATATTCGTTGTGAAGATTGCTTATCTATTTATTTTACCACAAGAACCTTGTAATATTCATACTTATTTGGCTGTGTAATCTTAATTTTTTGACCATAGAAACCATCGATTTCTTTGTCAAAATAATCTGAAAATCTTGATGGCAAGCGTTTCATCTTAAGAACCTCACCAGATTGGTCTGCATATACAAGTAAGTGATGGAGGGTTGTAGCCATACCATCATCAATCAGTACAAAGTAACCTGTTTTGAGCTTACCTTGTCCATTATCTAAATAGTATAGTTTATTGTTATTGATTGTGAAGTTATCAAATCGAAGTCGTACACCTGGGTCTTCTAGATAAAGATCATTGCCAACTTTTTTGATTTCTGATCTAGTTGTCATCTCTGGAAGTGGTAATACTCTACGACCATCTGCTCCAAAGTAATATCGACCTGGTAGATTTTGGAAATTACGAATGACAGCTTTAGGATCAATTTCTTGTCCTTCTTCTTTATTATCTACTAAAGCTAAGGTTGTATTTGCAACCTCATCCCCATATTTGTCGGAAAACTTCTTGAACTCAGGTTTAATATACCAAGTGTTTTTATCCACGATAATATCAGTAAAGTTATTTCCGTCAAATTTTGCTTTAATCAGATATTCATATCCATCGCCTAAACGAACAATGTCACCATGTTTATAAGGGCTATTTTGTAAAGTGAACATATGGCCATCCTTGCTGAGAATATAGCCTGTGCCATCACTAGAATTTACAACTCTATCAGAGGCCATTGCACCTGATTGTTCAAAATAATACCAATTATTATCTATGAACTCCCAACCTGTCTGCATAGAACCACTAAAACGAAGATAGTACCATGTAGACCCTTCTTTGTACCAACCTGTACGCATGGCACCACTATCTGCTAGTGAGTACCAGGTGTTGCCTTCCTTGTACCATCCTGTGCGCATAGCACCACTATCTGCTAGTGAGTACCAGGTATTGCCGTCTTTGAGCCAGCCTGTCTGCATTTTACCAGTGCTGTCGAAGTGATACCATGAGCCAGCATTTTGTACCCATTTATCCTTAGCTAGACTGCCATCTTGTGAAAGATTCCAGTCAGCACCATTTTTAACCCAAGTATCTGCAGCCTGTGCTTGGTTGATAGATAAAAGCAGACCAGCACCTGCAAGCAAACCAAGTGTGAGTAATTTAGATTTTTTCATAGCCATTTCCTCCTATTCTATAGTGAAATGAACATGACTTCCTAGTAAACAAAGCTGTTCGCTTTTTTCGTTTTACTCTGTCTGATAGTTTATTTCACAACAGAAACATTACCTGTCTTACTATCGATTTTAACAGTTTGACCGTAGAAACCATCAATTTCTTTATTAAGATAATCTGAAATTCCTGTTGGCAATCGTTTCATTTTAAGAATTTCACCAGATTGGTCTGCATATACAAGGAAGTGATGGTGGGTTGTAGCCATACCATCATCAATCAGTACAAAGTAACCTGTTTTGAGCTTACCTTGCTTATTTTCTAAATAGTATAGTTTATTGTTATTGATTGTGAAGTGAGCAGATAGTCTAAGTCGTACACCTGGGTCTTCTAGATAAAGATCATTGCCAACTTTTTTGATTTCTGATCTAGTTGTCATCTCTGGAAGTGGTAATACTCTACGACCATCTGCTCCAAAGTAATATCGACCTGGTAGATTTTGGAAATTACGAATAACAGCTTTAGGATCAATTTCTTGTCCTTCTTCTTTATTATCTACTAAAGCTAAGGTTGTATTTGCAACCTCATCCCCATATTTGTCGGAAAACTTCTTGAACTCAGGTTTGATATACCAAGTATTTTTAGCCACGATAACATCAGTATAGTTATGTCCGTCAAATTTTGATGTAATCAGATACTCATATCCATCACCTAAACGGACAATATCATCATCTTTATAAGGGCTATTTTTTAAAGTCAACATATAGCCATCCTTACCAATGATATAACTTTCTCCATCGCTGGCTGGAACAGCTCTGTCTGCGACCATAGCACCTGATTTTTCAAAGTAAGACCATTCACCATTTGCAGTCGCCCATCCTGTTGCCATAGCTCCACTGCCTTTGAGGTAATACCATGTAGCCCCTTCTTTGTACCAACCTGTACGCATGGCGCCACTATCTGCTAGAGAGTACCATGTTCCAGCTTCCTTGTACCAGCCAGTACGCATAGCGCCACTATCTGCTAGGGAATACCATGTATTTCCGTCTTTGAGCCAGCCTGTCTGCATTTTACCAGCGCTATCGAAGTGATACCAAGAGCCAGCATTTTGCACCCATTTATTTTTAGCGAGACTGCCATCTTGAGAAAGATTCCAGTCAGAACCATTTTTAACCCAAGTATCTGCAGCTTGTGCTTGATTGATTGACAAAAGCAGACCAGCACCTGCAAGCAAACCAAGAGTGAATAGTTTAGATTTTTTCATAGTTATTTCCTCCTAAAATAGATAAATCCAAAGCAAGAAAATCCAATAGAAACGAAGCCAAAAGAGATACCCGATTCATAAACTTGAACCACTCAGACCTCCTAAAATTTCCATGAACATAAGATAGAGACTAGTTTATCAAAAGTACATAGCCATCACCTTCTCCCAACTATAAAATAAATCCTTTTTTATATCTACATTATAGTCCTGGAAAAAAGGAAAGTCAATTAAAATTGTGATTATATTAACATTTTTGTTCTACGAAAATCAATCTATCTCTTCTTTTGATCTTCATTTCTTATCTCCTTTTGGAGATTGATTTTTCTGATTTTATTATATCCCTTATTTGTCACCATATCTCTTCTGTCCCTAGAAAGACTAAATCTGTTCCTAAACGGTCACTTATACTCAATGAAAATCAAAGAGCAAACTAGGAAGCTAGCCGCAGGTTGCTCAAAACACTGTTTTGAGGTTGTGGATAGAACTGACGAAGTCAGTAACCATACGACGCTGACGTGGTTTGAAGAGATTTTCGAAGAGTATTAAGCCAAATAAAAAATTCCAAAGCAAGTGCCTTGGAACTCCGATTTCTATTTTGCTTGAATGATCTTAACCACATCGCCTACACTTTGCAGTTGGTCAATTTCCTCATCGCTGATTTCGATACTAAATTCATCTTCCAGCGTCAAGATAAACTCCATCAAGTCAACTGAGTCAGCATCCAAATCGTCTTTCAGACTCAAGGATTCTGTCACGACAAAGTCCTCTCCCTGTCGCTCTTGGATAATGGTCACAATACGGTCAAAAATTTCTTTTTCTGTCATCTCTTTTATTCTCCTGAAAATTCACGCGCAGTCTGGGCAACCACGTCTGTCTCTAGCATGGTACGAATCTGGCGGATTGTACTATAAACAGCCTTGGCATCGCTTGAGCCATGAGTCTTGACAACCGGTGCCTTGACACCAAACAAGACTGCTCCACCAACATCTGAATAGTTGAGCTGTTTTTTCAAACCTCTAAGGCTATCCTTGAGAAGGAGGGCGCCTAGTTTCGCTCGAAGACCACCACCTGTAATAGCTGTCTTGAGCAAACCCATGATTCCCATAGCTGTTCCTTCAATGGATTTGAGCACAGCGTTTCCCGTGAAACCATCTGCCACGACAACATCCGCAACGCCATTCATCAAATCACGCGCTTCCACGTTTCCGATAAAGTTTAAACTTTCATCAGCTGCTAGTAATTCGTAAGTTTCCTTACGAAGCGGATCGCCCTTGCTACTCTCTGTTCCGTTATTGAGCAAGCCAACGCGTGGTTGCGCAATTCCACGGACATTTTTAGCATAGAAGGAACCTAGAACAGCGTATTGATGGAGGTGCTGGGCTGTATTTTCCGCATTGGCACCGAGGTCGAGCATGTCAAAACCTTTTCCATCTACAGTTGGCAAGGTCGACATAAGCCCAGGACGGTCGATGTTCTTGATACGACCCACGATGAAAAATCCTGCTGCCAACAAAGCACCTGTATTCCCAGCCGATAGGACAGCATCTGCCTCTCCATCTTTGACAGCCTTAGCCGCCAATACCATACTGGCATTTTTCTTCTTCCGAATAGCTCTTGTAGGTTCATCGTCTGAATCAATCTTCTCATCCGTATGGATAATGCTGACGCGCTCTGTCGCTGTTAGATATTGCTTGATTTTAGCTTCATCTCCGTAGAGTTGAACCTCGATATCTGAAAAGTCAGCTAGGGCTTGATTGACACCCTCAACGATGGCTTGGGGTGCGTAATCGCCCCCCATGGCATCTACTGCGATTTTTTTCATTTCTTTTCCTCTTTTAGTAATTGTCCCCAGTCTGCTAGGGAATCAATAAATTTCTTTGATTTTAGGTGAATCCCAACGTACTCTTCGTAGAGTTGATCCATAAATTGGCGTAGCTCTTGCTTGATTTCGGGATTGAGCGAAATGGTCTCCAAGGTCTCAAAATCAATAGCTTGAAATTGATTGAGCAGATAAGGGATATTGGGATTGAGATGGCAACGTCTCTCATCTTCATGATAATGATCTGGACAGAGGCAGGCACCATATTTGAAAGAAAAGTCAAAAGCCTGACCAACCCGATGACAAAAGACACACTCATTAAAATTGAGGCTGATCCCAAATCGAGTCAAGATTTGGATTTCAAAAATATTGGTCAAGACCTGATAATCCAAACCCTCTTCCATCAACTCCAAGGTCTTTTGTAAAAAAGCAAACAAGGGGGCATCCTGCTGATTGTCCTGCAAACTAGCATCTGCAAGAGCCGCTACATAGGTCGCATAAGCCATGACAAAGAGGTCGCTATTAATCTTGGGAAAAGTCATCACCTCATGATAGTCCTCAATGTAGCTAAGCCCGTCATCATTGATTCGTAAGAGAAATCGTGCCAGCACCAAGGGCTGAATAACTGGAGCCAGTTTGGACTGGCCAGCATGTTTGACGAAAAACATCCGCTTACCAGCCTGCTCTGTAAAAATCTTGACGAGCTTGTCATCCTCACGAAAGTTACGATTGTAGAGCACCAAGCCTTGACTCGTGATAGACTGAATCATGCTTCTCTCATATACTCCTCAAGTCGTTTCATGGCTTCTTTGATCGTCTCCATGCTAGCTGCATAAGACAGACGAACATAACCTTCTCCATAACGCCCAAAGGCAGCACCAGGGATAAAGGCAACGGCCTTCTTCTGAGCAAAATCCTTCAGAAAAGCGAAAGAATCTTGATTATATCCTGCTGGAATCTTAGCAAAGATATAGAAGGCACCGTCTGGTTTGATAATCTCAAAACCAAGAGCAGTCATTTTCTCGATAATATAGTCCCGACGCTGGATGTATTCCTTCTTCATAGGCTCCGCATCGTTTTTACCAGCTGTCAAGGCTTCCACCGCAGCATGTTGAGCCATGGTATTTGCGGCAGTCACCAAGTACTGGTGACTCTTGATTAACTGGGCTGTGAAGGCCGCAGGAGCAAAAATCAGCCCCAAACGCCAACCTGTCATGGCATGTGATTTAGACAAACCATTGATAATAATAGCCTGGTCTCTCAACATAGTTCCTAGAGACACATGGGCTTCCCCTGTGTAGGTCAATTCTGAGTAAACCTCATCACAGACAACGAAAATTTCGTACTTACGCAAAACAGCTGCTAAGGCTTCCAACTGCTCCCGATTATAAGTAATTCCTGTCGGATTGGATGGATAGTTGAGGATAACCGCCTTGAGCTTGTCTCCCTGCTCCAAAATGGCCTTCTCCAACATTTCAGGAGTCAAGACAAAACCATTTTCAGTTGTGTCAATCTCGACAATCTCTGCCCCAACTAGATTGACAATCGGTTCATAACCCGGATAAGCAGGAGCTGGCAAGAGTACCTTGTCTCCCTCTTCCAAAATAGCTGTCAAAGTAGCAGATAAAGCCTCTGTCGCCCCAATTGTAACCAAGATTTCATTTTCAGGAGCATAGTCCAGTTGGTACTTTTCCTTAACAAAGTCACTGGCTGCCTGACGTAAAGTCAACAGACCACTCATCCCTGTATAGTAGGATTGGTTCTGGTCAATCGCTCGCTTGGCCGCCTCCTTGACATGATCTGGCGTTGTAAAATCAGGTTCCCCCAAGGTCAAACGCAAAACCCCAGGAATCTCCGAAATAGCCTGGTCAAACTGACGAATCAACGAAACTTGAATCTTATCTAACTGTTTATTAAAGCGCTTAGTTAAGTCCATAGATACCTCCTACTTTCAAAACGTATCTCTATTATACTACAAAAGCCCCCCGACCGCAAAAATACATTAGAGAATAGCTTTCCACTTTCTATTTTACTTTTCCTGTTTACAGGTCTATAATGGTAACAGATTCTATTTGGAGGTTTTTATGTCATTTCTATCAAAAAATGGAGCAGGTATATTGGCCTGTCTTCTGATTTCAATCGTATCTTGGTACTTAGGAGGATTCTTCCCTGTTATTGGCGCGCCTGTCTTTGCAATTTTCATAGGCATGCTTCTCCATCCCTTTCTCTCGCCCTATAAACAACTGGATGCTGGATTGACCTTTAGTTCTAAAAAATTGCTCCAGTATGCTGTTATCTTGCTTGGTTTTGGTCTCAATATCTCGCAAGTCTTCGCAGTCGGACAATCTTCACTCCCTGTTATCCTGTCCACCATTTCAATAGCCTTGATTGTTGCCTTCCTCTTCCAGCGTTTCTTTGCACTGGACACAAAACTGGCTACCTTGATTGGAGTGGGTTCTTCTATCTGTGGGGGCTCTGCCATTGCAGCAACAGCGCCTGTTATTCACGCCAAGGAAAAGGAAGTAGCCCAAGCCATTTCCGTTATCTTTTTCTTCAATGTCTTGGCTGCGCTCATCTTTCCAACCCTCGGCACCTGGCTTCATCTATCCAATGACGGCTTCGCCCTCTTTGCAGGGACTGCGGTCAATGATACTTCCTCTGTAACCGCTACCGCCAGCGCCTGGGACAGTCTCTACCAGACTAATACCCTGGAATCCGCAACCATTGTCAAACTCACACGTACTCTGGCTATCATCCCCATCACTCTCTTTCTCTCCTACTGGCAAAGTCGCGAGCAAAAAAATAAGCAAGGCTTACAGCTGAAAAAAGTCTTCCCACTGTTTATCCTTTACTTTATCCTTGCATCTCTCCTAACCACCCTACTGACCTCTCTCGGGGTATCCAGTAGTTTCTTTACCCCTCTCAAACAACTCTCCAAATTCCTCATTATCATGGCCATGAGTGCTATCGGGCTTAAAACCAATCTAGTAGCCATGGTCAGATCCAGTGGTAAATCCATTCTTCTTGGAGCCCTTTGCTGGATTGCCATCATCCTCACTAGTCTTGGTATGCAAGCATTGATTGGTATTTTCTAACACAAAAGGTAGCCCTCCAGCTACCTTTTTCTTATGCTTCCTCAATCAAGCGTGTATGCTCTCTCTTGATGCAACGATTCATCACGATATCATTACATCCACCAGCACGCAAGATTTCTTCCGCTTCTAGACTTTCAAGTCCTAGCTGTGCCCAAAAAATCTTAGCATCAGCCTTGAGAAAATCACGCGCCACATCTGGCAAAAACTCACTGCGACGGTAAACATTGACAATATCTACAGGAAAAGGAATCTCAGCTAGACTAGCATAAGCTTTTTCACCCAAGATTTCACCACCTGCCGCCTTGGGATTGACTGGGATAATTTTATAACCCCGAGCCTGCATTTCCTTGGTCACTCGATTGCTAGTTGTTTCTTCACGGTCTGACAAGCCCACCACAGCAAGGGTTTTACTCGTTGTGAGATACTGACGAATCACGCCATCACTTGGATTGATAAATTCTTGACTCATAGAAATCCTCCTTTTTCATCAGTATAGCACATTTTGAAAAGGCTTGCATAATTCTACTACAAAAAAGGAGGACTAGCCCCCTTTTTATTTAGCCTCGTACCAGGTTACCCCTTCATTTTCATCTGCGATAAGGGGAACACTGAGTTCAATAGCTTCTTCCATGGTTTGTTTGACCAATTTTTTCATCTCTGCCAATTCAGATTTAGGAACTTCAAGTACGATTTCATCGTGCACTTGTAACAGCATCTTAGTCTGATAACTACCTGCAACCAAGGCTTTATCCAGCTGAATCATGGCAATCTTGAGAATATCTGCTGCCGAACCCTGAATAGGAGAGTTGATAGCTGTCCGCTCCGCAAAACCACGAATATTAAAGTTGCGCGAATTGATATCTGGCAACTCACGACGACGCTTGAAGAGGGTCTCTACATAGCCCTTATCACGCGCCTCACGCACCACTTCATCCATGTAGTTTTTAATACCTGGGAAGCGTTCAAAGTAGGTATCAATATAGGCTTTGGCTTCCTTACGACTAATACCCAGATTATTAGACAAGCCAAAGTCTGAGATTCCATAAACCACCCCAAAGTTAACTGCCTTGGCATTGCGACGGTCGTTTGCAGTCACATCCTCAGGACGTTCAATGCCAAAGACCCGCATGGCTGTCGAAGTATGGATATCTGCCCCCTCTTGGAAGGCATTAATCAAGTGCTCATCCTTAGAGATATGCGCCAAAACGCGCAATTCAATCTGTGAATAATCCGAACTGAGCAACACACTATCCTCCCACTCGGGTACAAAAGCCTTCCGAATGAGACGCCCCTGCTCCAAACGCACAGGAATATTTTGCAAGTTTGGATCCACACTAGACAAACGCCCAGTCTGGGTCAAATCCTGCACATAACGAGTATGAATCTTACCATCAGCCAAAATCCAGTCCTGCAAGCCAATCACATAAGTCGATTGAATCTTGGCAATCTGACGGTAATCCAGGATTTTCTTAACAATTGGCGCAATAGGAGCCAAGCGCTCCAAGACATCCACCGCTGTCGAGTATCCAGTCTTAGTTTTCTTAGTGTATTCTAGAGGTAGCCCCAATTTTTCAAAGAGAAGCACTCCCAACTGCTTAGGCGAGTTGATATTAAACTCCTCACCAGCCAGTTCATAAATCTCCTGAGTCAGTTTTTCAATGACAAGCTCATTTTCAGCCTGCATCTCAAGCAAGGTCTCTTTCTTGACCGTAATCCCAGCAATTTCCATCTTGGCAAGGACAAAAGCCAAAGGTTGCTCCATATCATAAAGAAGCTCTAATTGCCCATTTTCGCTAAGTTTTTCAAGCAAAATAGGTTCTGTTTCGACCAAAACGGCAAGTTTACGTGCCAAATGTTCTAAGAATTTCTCGCGTTCAGGAATGGCCTTCTTGACTCCCTTACCATAGAAAGTCTCATCATCAACCAAATAAGTCTGACCATAAAGACTAGCGATGGTCGCAATTTCATTGTCCTCCACAGTCGAAAGGAGGTATTTAGCCAATCGGCTATCAAAAGCAGGCGCCTGCAAATCCGCACCCAAACGATGCAAGAGAACTTTAGCTTTCTTAAAGTCATACACCCTCAAAGGTGTTTTTTCTAAAAAGGCCTTGAAAATCGGGTCTTGCAACAGCTCAAGCTTGTCTGTGGCATAGAGCTTATCTCCACAAGACCAAGCAAAACCAACCAAATCATCCGTATGGTAATTCTCACCAAAAAGCTCAAAATGGAAGATAGACTCTTCACTCAGCATATCTTGACTGATTTGGTCAACAATAGTAAAATCCAAACTCTCAGCCACATCAGCTGACGACACATTTAAAGCCTGCTTGAGCTGTTTGAAGCCCATCTCATCGTAGAATTTCCCAAGATTTTCCACATCTGGACCACTATAGACCAAATCCTCCAAACCAATCGCAATCGGTGCCTTGGTATCAATAGTCGCCAGTGTTTTAGACAAAAAAGCCTGTTCCTTATCATTGATGAGATTTTCCTTCATCTTAGAAGCCTTCATCCCATCGATATTCTCATAAATCCCCTCGAGTGAGCCATGCTCCAGCAAGAGCTTGATACCCGTCTTTTCACCAATTTTGGTCACCCCAGGGATATTATCCGACTTATCACCCATGAGCGCCTTGAGATCGATAAACTGAGTCGGTGTGATGCCCATCTTTTCCATGAGATATTCTGGCGTAAAGGCCTCAAACTCAGCCACACCTTTCTTAGAAATCTCAACCACCGTATGCTCATCCGTCAGCTGAATCAAATCCTTGTCCCCACTGACAATGGTAATATCAAAACCATCCTGCTCTGCTAGTTTATCCAGTGTCCCAATGATATCATCCGCCTCATACTGAGCCAACTCATAGTGACGAATCCCCATATGATCCAACAACTCACGAATGAAAGGAAATTGCTCACGAAACTCATCAGGAGTCTTAGCCCGACCACCCTTATAGTCCGCATACATCTCTGTCCGGAAGGTCGTCTTTCCCGCATCAAAAGCCACCAAAATATGACTCGGCTCAACCCGCTCCAACAAATGGCTCAACATCAACTGGAAGCCATAAATTGCATTGGTATGCAAGCCAGCCGCATTCTTAAAACGGTCCAACTGCTGATAGAGGGCAAAAAACGCCCGAAAAGCAACAGAAGACCCATCAATCAATAATAATTTTTTCTTATCCATACACCCATTATAAAGGAAAGCACCAAAAAATACCATTGGGAAGAGCTAGACCGAGTATTTTTCATCTCTTTTCCGAATAAATAGATAGAGCCAGAGAATCCATTAAACCTAGATTTAAAAATGTGCTATAATGAAAGGAGAAAGAATATGACATTACGTCATCCGGGCATCAGCCCAACCAATGATTTAGTGGCTAAGAAGATTTTTAGCAATCCAGAAATCACTTGTCAATTTATACGCGATATGCTGGACTTGCCAGCAAAAAATGTGACCATTTTGGAGGGAAGTAACATTCACGTCTTGCCTTCCCTGCCCTACTCGGCGCAGGATTTCTATACTAGTATAGACGTCTTGGCAGAGTTGGACAACGGTACTCAGGTTATTATCGAAATCCAAGTTCATCATCAGAATTTTTTCATTAATCGTTTGTGGGCTTACCTGTGCAGTCAGGTCAATCAAAACCTTGAAAAAATTCGTCAGCAAGAAGGCAATACTCATCAAAGTTACAAACACATCGCCCCCGTTTATGCCATTGCAATCGTGGATAGCAATTATTTCCAAGATGACTTGGCTTTCCATAGCTTTAGTATGCGCGAGGACACGACAGGTGAGGCTTTAACAATTACAAACAATGGACAAGAAAACTATCTAGTCAAGATAGCATTCTTGGAACTAAAAAAATACAGAGAAACCAGCAAAGACAAGGTTCGCAAGCCGTGGTTGGAGTTTTTCGGGAATAAGCCCTTTACCCAACAACCTGAGCGAGCTATCAGCCAAGCAGACCAACTGCTGGACTACAAGAGCTGGTCCGAGGAGGACAGGAAGATGTTTAGTGAACAACGCAGACGCGAAGAACAAGCTTTGTTAGCACAGGACTATGCTTTGGAAACTGCTAGAGCCGAGGGACTTGAACGTGGGAAAGTTGAAGGAAGAGTCTTTGCTTTCTTAGATATAGTTCGCCAAGGTCTTCTGACTTCCGAGGTTGCCAGTCAGCAATTGGGTATGACTGTCGCTGAATTTGAGGCACTATTGTAAGTTTATAGAATAACATAAAAGTGAACAAAGCTGAAACATCGTTTTGTTCACTTTTTTCTTCTTTTCAACAGAACTCTCACTATAGTCCATATCACAAAAAGAGAAGGGCATAAATCCTTCTCTTTTATATCTTCAACTAATTAGTTTTTGCGTTTCACAAATGGAAGGGCACCAAGGAGCAATCCAAGGAATCCTAATGATGCAATTGCAACATTATCTTTTCCACCAGTATTTGGAAGTTCTTTCTTATCATCTGCTTTTGCAGCTGGGGCTTGATAAGTATTGTCTTGGCTAGTTCCTGCTACAGTTGGTGCAACCGCAGGAGTTGCTGGAGCATCTGCTGGTGTTGCTGCTGGAGCATCTGTTCCAGAAGCTGATGGTGTTTTTGATACAAGTGCAGGTTCATTTACAGCTGTGTTATCACTTTGTCTACCTTCTTCTTTAGTTGGGCTACCAGTACTATCACCTACTTTTTTAATTTCAGGATACTCTGGAAGTTCTTCTTGAACTAAAGCTTCACCTTTTTCTGATTTAGGTTGTTCAGCTGGTTTATTTTCCTCAGCAGGAGCGGGATTTGTAGTTTCTTCAGCTTTTTTATTTGCCGCATCTAATTCTTTTTCTGCTTCTTTTGCAGTTAAGCCTTCTTTGAATCGTTTCACAAAGTCAGATCTCTTTTTAGCTGCTTCTTCCTTTAATTTTTCAATTACTTCCTGTTTTTGTTTTTCTAATTCAGGATCATTCTTCGTATCAGCTTTTTCTAATTCTGCAATTGCTGCTTTTAATGCCGCATCATAATTAGCTAAGAATTCTTTTTGCGCTGCTTCTTCTTTAGCTGCCGCTTCTTTATCTTCTTCTGCAGCCTTCTCATTCGCTTTATCGATTAATTCTTCGGCTTGTTTTGCAGTTAAGCCTTTTTTGAAGCCTTCTACGATTTGTTTTCTTGTTGCGTCTGATGCTGCTTTTAATGCTGCAATTGTATCAGCTTTTGCTTTTGCTTCTTCTGGACTATTCGTTTCAGCTTTTTCTAACTCTGCAATTGCTGCTTTTAATGCTGCATCATAATTAGCTAAGAATTCTTTTTGCGCTGCTTCTTCTTTAGCTGCCGCTTCTTTATCTTCTTCTGCAGCCTTCTCATTCGCTTTATCGATTAATTTCTCTGCTTCTTCTACAGTTAATCCTTTTTCGAAGCCTTCTACGATTTGTTTTCTTGTTGCGTCTGATGCTACTTTTAACGCTGCAATTGTGTCAGCTTTTGCTTTTGCTTCTTCTGGACTATTCGTTTCAGCTTTTTCTAATTCTTTGACAGCCTCTTCTAATGCTTTATCATAATTTGCTAAGAACTCGTCTTGTGCTGCTTTTTCTTTTGCTGCCGCTTCTTTATCTTCTTCTGCAGCTTTCTCATTTGCTTTATCGATTAATTTCTCTGCTTCTTCTACAGTTAATCCTTTTTCGAAGCCTTCTACGATTTGTTTTCTTGTTGCGTCTGATGCTGCTTTTAATGCTGCAATTGTGTCAGCTTTTGCTTTTGCCTCTTCTGGACTATTCGTTTCAGCTTTTTCTAATTCTTTGACAGCCTCTTCTGGACTATTCGTTTCAGCTTTTTCTAATTCTTTGACAGCCTCTTCTAATGCTTTATCATAATTTGCTAAGAACTCGTCTTGTTTTGCTTTTGCTTCTGCTTCTGCTTTTGCTTCTTCCGCAGCTTTTTTATTTGCATCATCAATTGCTTTTTCAGCTTCTTCTACAGTTAAACCATTTTTGAAACCATCCTCGATTTCTTTTTTCTGTTTAGCTGCTTCTGCTTTTAATTTTGTAATGGCCTCTGCAACTTGTTTTGCTAATTCAGGATTATTTTGAGTATCCGCTTTTTTTAATTCTGCAATTGCGTCTTCTAACGCTTTATCAAAATTCGCTAAAAATTCTTTTTGAGCTGCTTCCTCTGCTTTAGCTGCTTCTTCCTCTTCTGCTTCCTCTTTTTTAGCAATTTCTTCTATTTCATTTTCAGTAGCTTCTGCGGTTTTCCCTGTCTTGAACCCATCCTCGATTTTAGCTCTCTCTTTAGCTGCTTCTGCTTTTAATTTTGCAATTGTCTCTTTAATACTTTCAGCTGATCCTGGATCATTTTTTGCTTCTTCTTCTAATTCTTTAATAGTTTCTTCTAAAGCTTGATCAAAATTAGCTAAAATTTCATTTTGAGCTGTAGTTTCTTCTGCAGCTTTTACAACTGACGGTTGAGAAGCAATAAATGCGGATCCCAACATAGCAACACTAGCCAAGCTAGTTAAAATTATTTTCTTTTTATCCATTTTAAAAACCTCTTTTTTATAATATATTCCTTTCCATTATAACGTTTCTTAATGTCATAAGCAAGCAATATAAATAAACCCTTTTAATTCATTTAAACTGGAAAAATTTATCCTTTCTAAATCTTATCTTTTCTTCAATCCACTACAGTTGACAAAGAGCCAAAAAAGCTAAAAAGCAGGAGATTTCTCCCCTGCTTTGATTTAATTACTTAAAATTAAACCCATTCACCATTAGCATTCACAGTATACCCATTAATTGTAGTATTAACTGCCAAAGCTCCTGAAGAATATGAATAATACCATTTACCAGCTACTTGGAACCAACCTGTCTTCATAGCGCCTGAACTAGCAAGATAATACCATGTTCCACCTTGGTTCAACCAACCTGTCTGCATAGCACCTGAAGCATTGAGGTAATACCAATTGCCATCTACAAATTTCCAGCCTGTCTGCATAGCACCTGAACCGTCAAGATAATACCATGTACCATTGTCTTTTATCCATCTAGTACCCATTTTACCTAAACTATCAAAATGATACCAGCTGCCATTTATAAATTTCCAGCCAGTTTCCATAGCACCTGAGCCGTTAAGATAGTACCAATTACCATCAACTTGTTTCCAGCCAGTTTTCATCACACCAGTTTCATCCAAGTAATACCATGACCCATCTTTGACCCAACCTGTCTTCATTCCATCTTCTTTAGAGAAATAATACCAATCCAGTCCAATTTTCTTCCATCCAACATGACGATTTCCCTCATCATCGATGAAGAATTTTTTACCATCAATTAAAACAATACCTGGTTTAAGGACACCTTCCTCATCTAAGAAATAATGTTTCCCGTCTACTGTAATATCCCCTGTTAGACGAACACCTTCTTTTAGATAGTAAGTTTTATCATCAATTTTGATAAAGCCAGTTTTCTTATCACCATTTTCAACAAAATAGTAAACCTTATCAGCAACTTTTACAAATCCTAACTGTTTGAAACCATCTTTTTCATCTAGGTAGTATTGCTTATCACCTGCAGTCAATAGACCTTTTTTCATAGCTCCATCAGCTTCAAAGTAGTAAGTCTTACCATCAATTTTTTGCCAGCCGGTAACCTTTTTGCCGTCCTTAATATAGTAGACCTTCCCGTTCTCCGTTTTGAATTGACCTGCAGAAGTAGACTGGTTTTGATTATTACTATTATTTTGGTTAGTATTAGTCGTTGAATTTGAACGATAAATATGGTAAAGTGTATCACCTTTTAATTCACCATTAACATAAGTATAGTTGGCAATATCCAGACGACTGGTATCAGAAGCTGCAGATCCTGTACGTGGATCTTTAATATCAACTGGAACATCACTACCAGGTTTATATTCTACAAAACGAACTGCTTTGACAGAAGAGTTAGAAGTTGTTGAGCCACTATTATTGTTTGTACCAGTACCATTTTGGTTATTGTTCCCATTAGTATTACTAGTGCTACCATTGTTTTGGTTGTTATCTCTATGGTATGGATTGGTCTGAGTACCAGAATTCGTAGTACCTGTTGTAGCAGTTGGCGCATACATATGATACATAATACCATTCTCTTCTCTACTAGAAGTATAGATATAATTTGCAATTTCAGGGTGATTCTCAATAGATGCAGCTGTCACAGCAGATCCTGTTAGTGCAGTTTTGATATCTACAGGTCCACCATTTTTAAATGTTGCATAGTGGACTTCTTTAACCGTAGAAGTTGTTGAAGTCGTTGTTGCCCCTGTTTCAGCAGCTTTTACTTGTTGGACCGTAGCCATCGCTAGCACTGAAGTAGCTAGCAAGATACCTGTTAGTGTTTTTCTCATAGAAAAAATCCTCCTGTATTAAGATAATAAATTTATCTAAATTATATCCCTTTCCTATAATAAATGCAATAAAAAACATAAAAAGTGTAGAAATATTTAAGAGTAACAAAAAGAGAGCAGTTCAAACCACTCTCTTTGTTATTTTATACCCATTCACCGTTGGCATTTACATAGTAGCCATCGACTGTAGTACTTACTGCAAGGGCACCTGAACTATAAGCATAGTACCATTTACCACCAACTTGGAACCAACCAGTTACCATAGCACCTGAGCCTTTGAGGTAGTACCATGAATCACCTACTTTAGCCCAACCTGTTTGCATAGCACCTGAACTATTTAGGTAGTACCAAGTGCCACCATCTTGCAACCAGCCAGTTTGCATCTCACCTGAACCATTTAGATAGTACCAAGTGTTGCCATCTTTAACCCACCATTTTTGCATGATGCCTTCAGCGTTAAAATAGTACCATTTACCACCATCTTTAAGCCAACCAACTTGACGTTTACCTTCTTTATTTACATAAATCCAATGATTGTCAACTTTGTTCCAGCCAGCTTTAGTATCAGAATCATCTGTCAAGAAGTACGTTTTACCATCAACAGTGATTTCACCGAACTTACGCTCACCTTCTTCAGTAACATAGTAATACTTATCTCCAGCATCCTTGATAAGACCAGTCTTACGTTCACCTTCTGCTGTGATGTAATACCATTTACCAGCACTGTCTTTTACAATACCTGACTTGGTTGTGCCATCTTCAGCAAAGAAGTACCATTTTGCCCCAACTTTATGAGCTCCAGTTGTCACAACACCATCTTTGACAAAATAAGTTTTACCATTATCGGTAACAACTTCTGTCTTACGAGCTCCATCTGACACAAAATAATAGGTTTTTTCTCCTACTTTAATGAAACCAGTTTTCTTAACACCTTGTCCATCTAGATAGTAACGTTCAGAGGTGTTTTCAAGTACTCCGTGAGCCATAACACCTTCACTATCAAAATAGTAAGTTTTACCATCAACATTTGCCCAACCTTTTACAGGGTTTCCTTTATAGTAAAGATAACGATTCCCAGCTGACTCACGCCATTTTACATCCTTGTCAGACGTCTTATAACCCTGAGTATTTAATTCACTAACTGGAGCATCTGGATCATTTACATGATCTTCAATCTTTGTTCCTTTTTCAACAAATAGGTAATATTTTCTCCCACCTTCAACAAAAGTACGTTGGTATTCAAAACCATCAATTGATGGATGTTTTGAAATAGGTTGATTACCATCTTCATAAAAAACTGTCTTACGCTCCTGTGAGCGCCCATTAATCACTGTGACCCACTCAGTTCTATAAACAACTTCTTCCGCACTTACTGGACTAGCAGTAGTAGCAGAATAACTTGTCAAAACTGCTGCACTTGCCATTGTTAGACTAGCTAATGCTAGAGCTAAAGCTTTTTTATTCTTCATTTGAATATTCTCCATTTTTAAAAATTTAGGTGATAAACCTAGCTTTATTGTATCTTATTTTTTAAAAAAATTCTAAGAAAAACTGAACTTTTTATGTAAAAAATAAAAAGCAGAAGAAATCTTCTGCTTTTTTGATTAAACTAGATTATTTAACCCATTCACCGTTTCCGTTTACAGTGTATCCACCTACAGTTGTGTTAACTGCAAGGGCACCTGAACCGTCAACGTAGTACCATTTACCAGCAACTTCAAACCATTGGCTAGCTTTCATAGCACCTGATGCTTCAAGGAAGTACCATTTGCCACCGTCTTGCAACCAACCAGTTTCCATAGCACCTGAACCGTTTAGGTAGTACCAAGTGTTACCATCTTTAACCCACCATTTTTGCATTACGCCTTCAGCGTTAAAGAAGTACCATTTACCGTCAACTTGTTTCCAACCAGTAGCTTGTTTGTTGTTGTCGAAGTAGTGCCATCCGTTTTCACCTTGAACCCACTCAGTACGAGCAACGTTATAAGTGTCAGTTTTTTCGATTGTCAACTCACCGTTAACAAACATGTCTGAACCTTCACGTACAACTTCTTCTGCATCAAGTAGAGTACCTACTGTAAGATTAGCAGGAACAAAGTAACCTTTTGGAGCTTGATCAACACGGTAAACTACATAACCACCGTTTTCAACAGCAAACTCAACATCACCTGCTGCGTCAGTAGTTCCTTCAATTAAAGCTGGTTTTTTGTAGTTGTCAAAGTCTTCTGGTGTTTTGTATACTAAAGCAGCTACTTTAACACCTGCTACAGGGTTACCTTGGACATCTTTAACATGTACACGAACATGAGTACCATTACCAAATACATCTGGTAAAACCTTACCATCTTTACCGATACGATTTCTTACAGCGTATGGGTTTGTAGCTGGAGTTGCTGGTTTGTATTGGTCAGCATCAGCAACTACACCAGTGTGAGCTGAAACAACTGTGTTTCCGCTATAGTTAGCTTGGTCGATTTTACCAGTAAGTGGGTTTACACGACCAGTACTATAACCGTTGTTACCATCAGCTGAAACAGCTTGTACAGCACCAAATGCTGCAAGAGCGACTGCGCTTGTCAATAAAACTTTTTTCATCGTTTTATCTCCTTTGTTTTTCTTTAAAATATTTTTCGTAAGACTATCTTACTACCATACAGTATATAAATATTTGCAGGATTTGTCAAGGGTTTTCTTCTACTTTTTAAAGTTTTTACCCATTTTTAGAAAAAAAGGTGAAAAAAACAACTTTGCGAGAGTGAATACGCTTAAAATATCCTATATTCAAGTGAAAATCTCACAATTTTTTGATCCTTGAGTAAAATCATTCATATCTAATCCACATAGACAGTTGGACAGAACTCACTTCTGTAGTATTATCCTATAACCCCTTCCAAATGTCAAGCAAAAATGACAAGTTTTTTGATAATAACTTGCCATTTTATAAACTTTCTACTATTTAAAATGTGACCTTATAGCAAGTCCTCAAACTCAGCGACGGTCATGCCTAATTGCTCGCTAGCAAATTCGGAAGTTAAAACATGTTGGCGAACCATGTCTAAGAAGGCAAAAAGTTTCCCTTCTTCCCTTCCTTCAACTTTCCCACGCTCCAGTCCCTGTTCAATGCCCTCTGCGCGACCACGTTCAAGTCCACGTTCTAAACCTTGTTCAATACCTTCAGCTCTAGCGGTTTCCAAGGCATAGTCCTGTGCTAACAAGGCTTGTTCTTCGCGTCTGCGTTGTTCACTAAACATCTTCCTGTCCTCCTCGGACCAGCTCTTGTAGTCTAGCAGTTGGTCTGCTTGACTGATAGCTCGCTCGGGTGCTTGGGTAAAGGGTTTATTCCCAAAAAACTCCAACCACGGTTTGCGAACCTTATCTTTGCTGGTTTCTCTGTATTTTTTTAATTCCAAGAACGCTATTACTAGTGATGGTCTTATAAGAGTGCCTCAAATTCAGAGACCGTCATACCTAATTGCTCGCTAGCTACCTTCGAAGTCAGAAGACCTTGATGAACTAGATTTACTAAACCTACTTTTAATCCCTCTTTGATTCCCTCAGCTCGACCACGTTCAATACCACGCTCTAAGCCTTTTTCTTCGGCTTGTTCCAAGGCATAGTCCTGTGCTAACAAGGCTTGTTCTTCTCGCATACGTAGTTGACTAAACATTTTCCTGTCCTCCTCGGACCAGCTTTTGTAGTCTAGCAGTTGGTCTGCTTGGCTGATAGCTCGCTCTGGTTCTTGGGTAAAGGGTTTATTCCCAAAAAACTCCAACCACGGTTTGCGAACCTCGTCTTTGCTGGTTTCTCTGTATTTTTTTAGTTCCAAGAACGCCATCTTGACTAGATGGTTTTCTTGTCCATTATTGGTTATGGTTAAAACCTCACCTGTCGTGTCCTCGCGCATACTAAAGCTATGAAAGGCTAAATCATCTTGGAAGTAATTACTATCTACGATAGCAATAGCATAAACAGGTGCGATGTGTTTGTAACTCTGATATGTATCACCTTCTCGTTGACGAATTTTTTCGAGATTTTGATTGACCTGACTGCACAGGTAAGCCCACAAACGATTAATGAAAAAATTCTGATGATGCACCTGAATTTCAATGATTACTTGCGTGCCATTGTCCAACTCCGCCAAAACATCTATACTGGTATAGAAATCCTGCGCCGAGTAAGGTATGGAAGGCAAGACGTGAATATTGCTTCCCTCCAAAATGGTCACATTTTTTGCTGGTAAATCCAGCATATCGCGAATAAATTGACAAGTAATTTCTGAATTGCTAAAGATTTTCTTAGCAACCAAGTCATTGGTTGGGCTGATGCCCGGATGTCTGAGAATCATCCTTTTCCTCCTTTTATTATACCACAGTCTTATACTCAATGAAAATCAAAGAGCAAACTAGGAAACTAGCCGCAGGCTGTACTTGAGTACGGCAAGGCGACGTTAACGTGGTTTGAATTTGATTTTCGAAGAGTATTAAATCTAGTTTTACTAGATTCACTGACTCTATCTATTTATTCGGAAAAGAGATGAAAAAAACCTGAGAATCATCTCAGGCTTGGTCATTAAATCTTTTTCTCAATACTGAAAAGTGGAGAAAGTGGGCGTTTTTCATGGATACGTACAATAGCATCCCCTAGGAGATGAGCGATTGAAATCTGTTCAATCTTATCGATCAAACGCTCTTCTGGGAGATAGATGGTATCCAAAACAACCAATTTCTTAATAGCTGATTTTTGGATATTGTCCATAGCAGGACCAGAAAGAACTGGGTGCGTACAGCTCGCATAGACTTCAACAGCACCAGCTTCTGCAAGGGCATCTGCCGCATGACAAATCGTTCCAGCAGTATCAATCATATCATCAATCAAGATACAAGTCTTGCCTTCGACCTTACCGATGATGTTCATGACTTCACTGGTATTCATCTTATCAACACTACGACGTTTGTCAATGATAGCAATAGATGTTTTCAAAAATTCTGCCAACTTACGAGCACGAGTCACCCCTCCATGGTCTGGGCTGACAACCACATAGTCAGAACCAACCATGCCACGACGCTCAAAATAATCCGCAATCAGAGGAGCTCCCATCAAATGATCCACAGGAATATCAAAGAACCCTTGAATCTGCGCAGCATGCAAGTCGATGGTCAATAGACGATCCACTCCAGCTACTTCAAGCATATTTGCGACAAGTTTTGAAGTGATTGGCTCACGCGCTCTCGCCTTTCTATCCTGACGTGCATACCCATAGTAAGGCATGACAACATTGACAGATTCTGCACTCGCACGCTTCAAAGCATCTACCATAATCAAAATTTCAAGCAGATTGTCATTTACAGGCGAGCTAGTTGATTGTAGGATAAAGACGTGTTTCCCACGGATTGATTCTTCGATGTTGACCTGAATCTCTCCATCTGAAAATTGGCGGACACTTGATTTCCCCAACTCTATCCCAATCTCCTGCGCTACACGTTTTGCCAATTCTTGATTAGAAGAAAGGGCAAACAGCTTTAAATCAGAAAAAGACATGATTTCCTCCGGTATATATGTATCGCTTGTGCTTTTCACAAGATTTTTCCATCTACCATTGTAGCGCTTTTTGCACTATTTTTCAATCAAAAATAAAAGAAGGGCACCATATTTGTACCCTTGCATCATTCTTTTAAAAAATATTCTAGTTCATCAACTCATTGTGCTTCTCAACAAAACGATAAGCCTGATAAAAACCATAGAGAGTAATAGCCGTAACCACTGGAATCGCTAAGGGCAACTCTGTCTCCAACTCCACAAAAGGAGAGTTAAACAAGAAATGAGTTCCCAAGGCTAAACCTAGGAAAATAAGCCCCTGTTTCTTACCAACCTTTTGTCCTTTATAGGCTCTGTAAAGCAAGTAAACACCTACTACCGCCAAACCTGAAAAAGTCCAGTGAGAGGCAATTCCTGAGATGATACGCTCTAAAATTCTCGAAATAGTAAAGTCAAATCCCTCTGGCAAATCCGTACGAATGTAGCCAATATCCTCAATCATTTGGAATCCCAAACCAGAAGCAATGCCTAGTAAAAACAATGATTTTAATTTTCTCAAAGGAATTAAAGCTAAAACAAAGGCAAGTGGCAATAATTTAAGCGGCTCTTCTACCAAAGGAGCCACAATCGCACTTTCAAAGGCATTTAAAAATGCACTATCTGGGAAAAGCACACCCAGTAAATCATGGATATAGGTATTAGCAAAGCTAGACAACCAGCCTGAAAGGAACATCCCACCCAATAAAGACAAGATCAAGGCCTTCTTTGGCAATTCCCATTTTTTTCCAATACGGAAAAGGAAATAAAGAGCCGGAATCATGTAAAAGAGAGCTAGAAAGATAGAAACTCCCATTAGACCATATTCCGCACCTGACATCGAACCATCCGTATAGTAGATAGTTTCATACTGCAAACCAATACATAGCAATAAGATAAAAATAAATAAATTGCTGTTTTTCTTCATACACTTTCTTTCTAAATGAAGTATTTATAATTCTACGACTGTCATACTTCCTGTATCCACATCGTAAATAGCACCAGAGATAATAACATCGTCTGGTATTAGGGGGGACTTGATAAGGAGTTGCATGTCCTCACGTACACTCTCCTCTATATCTTGGAAGGGCAAGAAGTCCTGGTCTGACACATCGACACCTAGTTCCTCTTTCAGATACTCCTTAAAAGGGCCATTTTCAAAGGTCTGAGCACCACAGTCTGTATGGTGTAACACCACAATCTCTCTTGTCCCCATTTGTTGCTGGGAAATAACTAGCGAACGAATCATGTCCTCAGTCACTCGACCACCTGCATTCCGCAAGATATGAGCATCCCCAAGTGCCAATCCCAGAGCTTGCGCAACGTGCAAACGTGAGTCCATACAGGTCACAATGGCTACTCTAGTTTTGGGTTTAAGTGGCAGATTTAACTGCCCATGTAGGGCAACATAAGCCTGATTGGCTTGCATAAACTGTTCAAAATACGACACGATTCCCTCCTTGAAAATTTGATAGTCAAATATTTCTCCTATCTTATCATTTTTAAGAGGATTTGTCACGGATTATGCAAAGACCTTTTTCAAAACTTCCTGAATCGTTGTCACCCCAATGACCTGAATTTCCTTGGGCGGAGTGATTCCTGTCAAGGAATTCTTAGGTACATAAATCTTAGTAAACCCAAGTTTAGCAGCTTCATTAATACGTTGCTCAATACGATTAACGCGCCGAATCTCTCCAGTCAAGCCTAACTCTCCAACAAAACATTCCTGAGGATTGGTTGGCTTGTCCTTGTAGCTCGAAGCAATGGCAACTGCAACAGCTAAGTCAATCGCAGGTTCATCCAATTTGACACCACCAGCAGATTTGAGATAAGCATCCTGATTTTGTAAGAGAAGACCTGCCCGTTTTTCCAAAACAGCCATAATCAAGCTAGCACGGTTAAAATCAAGGCCTGTCGTCGTACGCTTGGCATTTCCAAACATGGTCGGTGTTACCAAAGCCTGAACCTCCGCCAAAATCGGACGCGTCCCTTCCATAGTCACAACGATGGAGGAACCAGTCGCCCCATCCAAACGCTCTTCTAAGAAAACTTGACTCGGATTGAGGACCTCAACCAAACCGCCCGACTGCATCTCAAAAATCCCAATCTCATTAGTGGAGCCAAAACGGTTTTTGACCGCCCTCAAGATACGAAAGGTATGGTGACGCTCCCCTTCAAAGTAAAGCACCGTATCCACCATATGCTCCAACATACGAGGCCCAGCTAATGTTCCTTCCTTGGTCACATGACCTACGATAAAGATGGCAATGTTATTGGTTTTAGCCAGCTGCATAAGTTCAGCCGTCACCTCACGCACCTGAGAAACAGATCCCTGCACCCCTGAAATCTCAGGAGACATAATGGTTTGAATTGAGTCAATAATGAGAAAGTCTGGCTGGATGCGCTCTACCTCAGCTCGAACACTCTGCATATTGGTCTCTGCATAGAGATAAAACTCGCTATCAATATCTCCCAAGCGCTCTGCTCGTAGCTTAATCTGCTGGGCAGACTCCTCCCCACTGACATAGAGAACTGTCCCCACTTGAGACAGCTGAGTCGAAACTTGTAAGAGAAGGGTTGATTTCCCAATTCCAGGATCCCCACCGATAAGGACAAGACTTCCTGGTACCACTCCGCCTCCAAGTACACGGTTGAATTCCTCCATTTCCGTCTTGGTTCGATTGACATTGATTGAAGTCACCTCAGCCAGTTTCATGGGCTTGGTTTTCTCACCTGTCAAGGACACACGCGCATTCTTGATCTCGGCAACCTCAACCTCTTCTACAAAAGAAGACCAAGACCCACAGTTGGGACAACGTCCCAGATATTTAGGGGAATTATACCCACAATTTTGACATACAAATGTCGCTTTTTTCTTTGCGATGATAAACCTCTTTCTATATCTCTAACTCACACTCAATCACTTGGCAAAAATCAATCTTCTCATTTGGCACAAACTGGCGCATAAGCATGTTGTGAGTTACCACAATCACGGTCTGGTAGTCTCGATACTTAGACATACATTCTAGAAACCGAGACTTCATCTCCGCAGATGTCTCATATCGAATAGGACTATTAGGAAGTAACTCCCCCTTATTTTCTAGAAACATAGTACGAGCTTTTTCAAAATTATCTGTGCCACTTTCATAAACCTGCCATTCATGTAATAAAGGTTCTACTCTTAAAGGAAGTCCCGTAGCACAGACCACATAAGAAGCCGTTTCTAAAGCTCTTGTAACTGCAGAAGATATGATTATTTCAGCTGAAGAGAGTAAAGGATTGGTACTCGATTTATGGGCTTGCTGCCGTCCCTTCTCAGACAAGGGTGCCAAATCTATCCCAAATCCCGTATAAGAACGCTCCTCTAACTCACGGTAATCTGGCTCCCCGTGACGTACAAAGATAATCTTCATCCTAGTGCCCTGTCGATCCAAATCCACCAGTCCGCACGCCGTCTGCCGCATCTCCATCTACAATTAAGAAAGGAGCAAAGACAGCCTGGACCACACGTTCCCCTACTTCAAGAACAACTTCTTGATCTGTAATATTCTTCATCTGAGCAAAAATATGCCCTTCATTCCCAGGATTTCCATAATAATCCCCATCAATGACACCCACAGAGTTAATCAAGACCAAGCCCTTCTTACGAGGATTTGAAGAGCGATCATAGAGGTAGAGAACCTCAGTCGGCTGCATATAAGCCTTAACCCCTGTCGGAACCAATACAATCTCTCCTGGAGCGATAACTGTGCGCACAGCAACCTTTAAGTCGTAACCAGCCGCATGCGCCGTCTCACGCTTGGGCAATAAATTTTCATCTGTAAAACTAGAAACCAATTCAAAACCACGAATTTTCATCATCTTCTCTTTTCTATTATCATTTATTCTAGATTATTCTATCTTATTTATTCGGAAAAAGCACGAAAAAAAGAGCACACAATTCAAAT
This sequence comes from Streptococcus mitis, assembly GCF_047460035.1. Taxonomy (GTDB): domain Bacteria; phylum Bacillota; class Bacilli; order Lactobacillales; family Streptococcaceae; genus Streptococcus; species Streptococcus mitis_DW. The sequence goes on from NZ_JASHHB010000005.1 coordinate 165,420, forward strand.
CGCTTAGGGCTGCTGGATTCCTCCCCTGACCCGCTTCACGCAGAACTGTTGCTCCACTATTTATTATATCACATTCCTATTCATTTTAAAAGCAAAATTATTTTTTCCGTCTATTTCTAAAAAAGTCCTGCATAATAGCTGCGCATTCATCTTCCAAAATTCCCGTTTCAACCTCCACACGATGGTTGAGACGCTCATCTGTCAAGATATCGTACAAACTCCCAGCAGCGCCAAATTTCTGGTTTTTAGCCCCATAGACCACGTTTGGAATACGGGCGAGTCCAATCGCACCACTACACATGACACACGGCTCAATAGTCACAAAAAGCGTGCAATCCAGCAAGCGCCAGCTCTCCTCACTCAGGTTCGCATTCTCTATGGCCATAATTTCCGCATGCATAACTGCTCGTTGCAACTCCTCACGCGCATTATGCCCGCGACCAATGATTTCTCCGTCCTTGACAATCACACAACCAATTGGAATTTCATCGTGTTCAAGAGCAATCTCAGCCTCTTTCAATGCCTCTCTCATAAAGACTTCTTTTTCTTCAACTGTATAATTCATCAATTTCCCTTTTCCTACTTGTCGATTTTATTATTATATCATGATTCCCAAGACAAAAAAAGCCACCGAATACGGTGACTCTATAGGGAGATTATTATGAAAAAGAAAAGTTTAGGATATTTGTTACAACAAGTTAGGAGGTCTTCTTGTAACTGTCTATAGTATACCCGACCTATCTTAAACAAATCTTAAAAATCTCTTAGGACCAAACACTTTCTAAAATATTTGTTTGTTCACGACCAGGACCCACTGAGAAAGTAGAAATACGAACGCCAACCAATTCACTCACACGACGAACGTAGTTACGCGCATTCTCAGGAAGATCTTCCAAATTACGAACTCCGGTAATATCTTCTGACCAACCTGGCAACTCTTCATAGATAGGCTTGCAACGTTTCAATTGCTCAAGGCTAGCTGGATAGTAGTCAATACGTTGACCATCAAGATCATAGGCCACACAGATTTTCACTGTATCTAAACCACTCAAAACATCGATAGAGTTCAATGAAAGATTAGTAATACCAGAAACACGACGACTATGGCGCATCACAACTGAGTCAAACCAACCCACACGACGTGGACGACCAGTTGTTGTACCATATTCATGACCAACTTCACGGATACGTTCTCCCACTTCATCAAACAACTCAGTTGGGAAAGGACCGTCTCCTACACGACTCGTATAGGCTTTACATACACCTACAACCTTGTCAATCTTACTTGGACCAACACCTGAACCAATGGTCACACCACCAGCCACAGGGTTTGAAGACGTAACAAATGGATAAGTACCTTGGTCGATATCTAGCATAACACCTTGTGCACCTTCAAAAAGCACACGTTTACCATTATCAAGCGCATCATTCAAGATAACAGATGTATCGGTCACATATTTCTTGATTTGTTGACCATATTCGTAATATTCTTCAAAAATATCATCGAAAGCAATCGCTTTACTATCATACAATTTTTCAAAAAGACGATTCTTTTCAGCAAGGTTACGTTCTAAACGCTCACGGAAAATGTCTTTATCCAAAAGATCTGCAATACGAATTCCCACACGAGCAGCCTTGTCCATATAAGCTGGACCAATTCCCTTGATTGTAGTACCAATCTTATTGTCACCTTTAGCTTCTTCCTGCAAACGATCCAACTCGATATGATAAGGCAAAATAACATGCGCACGATCAGAAATACGCAAGTTATCCGTTGTAACACCCTCCTCATGAAGATAGCTCAATTCTTTCACAAGAGATTTAGGATTTACAACCATACCGTTCCCAATAACAGAGATTTTTTCAGGGAAGAAAATCCCAGATGGAATCAAGTGCAACTTAAATTTCTTACCATCGATCACAATCGTGTGACCTGCATTATCACCACCTTGGTAACGTGCAATCACTTCTGCATTCGCTGAAAGGAAGTCTGTAATCTTCCCTTTACCTTCATCACCCCATTGGGTACCTACAACAACAACTGAAGTCATAATCTTGTCTGAGCCCTCAGGCTCTTCCTTTCTCACATACATGGCAGGAATCTCACCCGCAATTATATCTTACAATTTATTATAAGAAAAAATTGCCTTTTTATCAAGAAGAAACAATAGAAAGATTTGCTATTTCCAACTATTAAAAAATGATTTAGAAAAATTACCAGCTATTTATTGTTATATTGCCATAAAAAAGTAAGTTTGTTCGGAAATTTACTAAAATTACCTTAACAAGAAATAAAACCCCGATTCATTATCATCTTTTCAAGATACAAACGATAAGCAACACGATAATGGTAAACGATAAAATCCCTACGACACCCAATGCCATATCGAACTAAATAATAAATCAAAAATTTAAAATGAAAATGTTCCCAGTCAAAATGATCCCCGAAGAACATACCATACTCTTCTTCAATATTTCTATAAAAATCCGCCATCTGCTCATAAATTTTTTGTAACATAAGCATACACTCCTTTACTTTTTATAAGCTTATTCTAACAAAAAATTATAAACAGTTATTATAAAATCCTGAATTGCTCAAATACCAACCTCAAAAAGATAACAATTAGGAAAAGTTGACAGAATAAGGAGAAATCTACTACCTAAATTTCAAAAATTAAGATAATGGAAGCGGAAGGATTCGAATCCCTCGAAGGAGCGTATTTACAGTCCGCAACGTTTAGCCTCTTCGCTATCCTCGATTAAAGTACTAAAAAGATCTCCTTAAAACTGTGGTACATTACTCGAAAACGGAGGGCTCTGAAACTTTACTCGGCAAAAAGGCTCTATAATATTTGTAGTGGGAAAATCCCCTATAGATATTATGGACCCGATTTTGTTGTAGAAAAAAAGTCCCATAAGATCTATAATGAAAAGTGACCAAACAACTCATTAGAAAGATTCATATGGAACAATTACATTTTATCACAAAACTACTAGACATTAAAGACCCTAATATGCAAATTATGGATGTTGTTAATATAGATACCCACAAAGAAATCATTGCTAAACTAAATTGTGAGGCCCCATCTTGTCCTGATTGCGGAAGTCTAATGACACGAGATAGATTATAAATTACATAACAAAAAAGAGGCCTAAACCTCTTTTTCTTAACTACTCCGCCAGTAGGACTCGAACCTACGACATCATGATTAACAGTCATGCGCTACTACCAACTGAGCTATGGCGGATTAAAGCTAAGCGACTTCCATATCTCACAGGGGGCAACCCCCAACTACTTCCGGCGTTCTAGGGCTTAACTTCTGTGTTCGGCATGGGTACAGGTGTATCTCCTAGGCTATCGTCACTTAACTCTGAGTAA